>JAGACJ010000045.1 GCA_017614195.1 Paludibacteraceae bacterium | reverse complement strand
CCCGCGCTTGAGGTCCTTGGGCAACCGGCCCGCGGCATCGGCCGCCAAATCGCGTCGCCACTGCGGCGAGGTGTAATACGCCTCGAGGCGCGCCACGGCCGGAGCAATGCCCGCCATCGCCTCCTCGGAGCAAGGCTCCGCCTCGAGCACCGCCAGGCAGTCGTCGAGCAACGCCTCCATTTGCCGTATGCGCTCAATGCGGGTCATTGGTTAGGTTCAATCCGGATCCTCCTTGAACAAGTCGTCGAGGACCACCTCTGATTGCATCGCTTCGGAGAATTGGTTGCGCTGCACCCCAAGCGTGGTGATAAACGTATTGTGCAACGCCTCTTTGGCCTTGGTGCGGTGGACGAAAGTGGAATTTCGCTCCAAAATCCGGCTGTAATAGTCTGCCGTAATGACATAGGGATGTTTGGAGTACTTGACTTCGCAGATGTTGATGATTTGGTCGGCCCGTTGCAGAAGCAAATCGATTTGAGCTCCCTTCCAAACCGTACCGTCCTTGTCGACCTTGGGTTGGCAAGACCAACTGTAAGCGTTGGTCATCGTGCCTCTGATGCCCAATTTGCTTTTGATTTGATTGATGTGCTGGAAACAAACCTGTTCGAATGCATATCCGGCCCAACTGTCGTGGGTGTGCGCATTCAGGTTTTCCCAGAAATGGCTGTCTTGTCCGTTGTGGTTTGTAACAAAGTGTAGATAAAACAAAGAGTATTGGTCCGACAACTGGTATATGGCATCCTTGTTTTTCTTTCCGAAGGAGTTATATTTACGGATGAAATCGCACTTTTCGAGATTTTCGAGCGCTTCCGAAAAAGCTCCCCCGCTTTGATAGCCGATAGATTCTTTAATCTCGTTTTGTGACATTCCCTTCAGTTTTTTTGACAACGACTCCACAATTTGTTTGTGAAGACCGGAGTTATTATACAACGATCGGAACAAAAAATCGTATTCTCGCCGCAGGTTCCCGTTTTCGTTGAAGAAGAGATTGTCGATATTTCTTGAAAGGGGCAGACTGCCGTCGAGCATATCCAAATAATAAGGAATCCCGCCCAGAATCATATAGGTTTCGGTAATTTGTTGTCGTGTCCAAACAATGCCTCTGTCCTTCAGAAACAGTTCGGTTTCGTTTAGAGAAAAAGGGGCGATGTAGATACTTCGATTCGAACGTCCGTACAAGCCGCCCTTGTCTCCGACAAACTTGTTGAGCATCCAGGTCGTTGCCGAACCACAGACAAACAACTTCAGTTTCTCGCAACTTGACCCCCAGGTATTCCAAAAATAACTGAATGCACCGATGAAATTGGCGTTGGGCATATCCATCCAAGGAATCTCGTCGATAAAAACCACGACACGTTCCTTTGAAAGTGATGAAATGTATGTCTGTAAAGCGGCAAAAGCCTCAAACCAAGTTTTGAAATTGGGTTGTGCAGCGTGACTATATTGTTGCAAGGCTTCTCTAAATAAGCTTAATTGCACATTAGTAGCCAAATTGTAGCTTCCTGTAAAAAAGAAGTCGAATTCGTTGTTGAAATAATTTTTGATGAGGAAGGTTTTCCCCACGCGACGGCGGCCATATACAGCAATCAATTGAGCTTCTTTTTTATTGCATAATGTATTCAGCAAATGTTGCTCTTTCTTTCTGCCGATGATTTTCGAATTTTCCATACGCACCAGTTTTGATAAGCAAAGATAAGTGCTTTTTTACAAAAAAACAACACTTTTGGAGCCAAGTCGGTATGACTTTCCTCCAAATCTATGTTTTTTGAACTACTTTTGGAGCCAAGTCGGTATGACTTTCCTCCAAATCTCGTTACCAAAACCGGCCGGTGCGGTGGCAGTAGTCGTCGTACTCCGCGCCAAAATCGCGCCTAAGGCGCTTTTCTTCGGTGAGGACCTGCACCAGCATGACGGCGACAAATGCGCCGAACACCAGCAGCGCCTGCCACGCGCACAGCCAGCAGCAGACGCCCAGGTAATAGATGAAACTGCCCGTGAGCATGGGGTTACGGCTGAGGCGGTACGGCCCGTCGGTCATCAGATGGCGGGTGCGCTCGCCGATTTCGTGCCCGAAGGCATCGAGCGGGTTGCCGTCGCCCTGGCGCTTCATGTGCACAATCGACCAAATGCTCAGGCCAAGGCCAAGCACACTCAAGACAGCCGCCAGTCCGAGCTGCCACTAGCAGACAGGCCACAGCGCCGGCCGACCCGAAGCCAGCCACATCGTAGCGGGAATCAACACAACAAACACCAAGCCGCCCAGCAGATAGCCGGCCGCATTGCGGATAATAGAAATTGGGGTTTTCATAGGCGATACAAGCTGTTTTTTTCGATCATACCTTAAGGAGCAATATTGTTCACTTATTTACAAAAATAAGACTTCTTTTTGTAAAAAAACAAGTAAAATAGAATATTGTTTACTTTTGGGTGTGAGATTAAAAATCTGACGTTATTTTGTATTTTTATGTGGATTTGATATATTTGTAATCGAATTTGTAAGAAAAAACGATGAAACCTTTCCTTAGAAAAATCGACCCGCTGTTAGTCAAAATCATGACTTTTTTGGGATTTTCAACCTGTTTGAATTCTTGCTTTGTAGGCTTGTATGCGCCTCTGCCCGACTATGCCTGTGACCTGTCGGTAAATGTTACCGACGAAACCGGCAATGGCATTGAGGGAATCCAAGTCACAATCACGCAGTTGGGCCAATCTAAAGAACAGGAATTCGGTCCTGTTTTCACCGATGCTTCGGGCCATGTGTCTGCCTATTGTGGGGCGCGCGACTATTACGATTTTGATACAGGCCTTGTAGTGGCGAAAGATATTGACGGCCCCGACCATGGAGGCGAATTCCTTCCTGTTGAGTATGGATTTTCAACTCAAGACGCTCCGGCTGAGGGCAAAGGGTTGACCAGGGTTCATCATAAGGAGATTAACATCGTAATGACTAAAAAATGAAAAAGTCCATCCTTGTGCTACTGATGTCGTTCTTTTTACTGTCATGTGAAAAGGAAGTCTTTATCTCGCATTACATCATCAACCTCAGTTGTTCGCACCATTATCAAGAGTCGGTTGAGAAAATAGGCCCGTTGCAAGTAATCGTTCGCGAAACATACCCCGAGCCAGAACGACGGTTGGATACACTTTATACCGACTCGTTCGGGAAAATACAAATCAAATATTATCGCAATGCTTCCCAATCTTTGAATTGGTCGGGTATTCTGACAGTTACTGACCCATCTGGCACCTATCTTCCGCAGCGGTTTGGCTTTGATTGGCAAGGGACCAAAACCGAAAAACCGAATTTGGATACGTATGTCAAAAATATCCATGTTTGGTTGCAAACGCCCGAGGAAGCTTACCGTGACGATCCTAGTTATGACTTCGATATGATTCTCCAAGGCTCTGACTACATTATCTTGAAAGCCGGCCAATCGACGGTCGATGCTCTTGGCGATAAGGTGGCGTTGGATCTAAGGCCCAATGGGCAAAACATTGAATTGAATGATTGGGGGGGGCCATTCGTTTGTCGAAGGTGGCTCGTCGGGCAGAGATGCCTTTGGATATGACGATGACTGGCAGCCACTCTCCTATGATGGTAATAATTGGGTTGCTGTTGGTTTGTTTGTGAACAACGATGCTGAGCATGGCGGTACCCAGTTGCTGGATTTTGCCAATCGTATGGCTGGTCACGAGAGCGAATATACGCTGGTAATTGTTGCACGAATAAGAGAATCTTATACCCCTTGGTTGCAAATCTATGGTTTTAGTGAAATTGTTGATAATAACAGTATCCACGTATATGACCAAATAGAACCCGATGGCGAGTGGCACATCATTCAGATTAGTTGTGCCGATTTGGGTGCCATGAAAGCGGAATACCTTTATGATTCACGCACGGATGATGGAAATGGTCACACACTTATTCCCGGTTACAAAGCAAATCTTTACAGTTATGGGACGGGCTATGGCCTAGCCGAGGTTTGTGCTGTTTGGTACGCAAAATATTAGTTTGAAACCCAACGATAAAACAAAGCCGTTGATGAATAGTTCACCAACGGCTTTTTTGTATGTGCAGTGCGGCTTGTTTATGCCTCACCTTGATGTTGTGGGCGGAGCAAGTCACTCAACATTTTGACAGGCGTAAAGGTCTCTACCGGCACTTCGACGAAGATTGTATTCCAATTTGCCATGGCACCGTTCCAAAGACCCGGACGCTCTTGAATACGCATCTCGATGCCATTCTGTTTTTTCTTCGAAATAAAGCCCGTTTTCGGGTCAATATAGTTGGGTAGGTAGAAGTTGTTACCCTTGTAGTTTTTCGTGCAGCAAACCAAATCTACGGGGTTAAAGTGGGTCGATTGCGACAATATACGCATCTGCTGTGCATTGTTGCTGTTGATTTGCGACGACTCAACCACTTGCAAACTGAGTTCTCCGTTTTCTCCATTTACCCAGAACGGTCCGCCGCCAGGCTCGCCTTCGTTGCGAACCATACCGCAGATACGGATAGGACGGTTCAGTTTCTTTTGCCAGAAAATCACCTTTTCGCGCAGCGACTGGCCGAAATACTTCATCGGCACATGGATGCCCAAATTCTGACGGGCAAAACTTTCGATCTGTGCCAAATCATGTTCGTTAATTTCGAGCGAATCAAGTTTTTCGAGGTATTCGAACACCTGATTGCGCTGTCTCAGCAAATAGCCGGCAAGCGCCTTTTTGTACTTGATGGTAGTTTCGCGTAGGCGGTCAACCGTCACATTGTCGATGTTTTTGATAAAGATGAGGTCGGCATCGCAATCATTCAGGTTTTCGATCAAACTGCCGTGCCCTCCCGGGCGCAACAGCAAGTCGCCGTTGGGCTTGCGTACCAACTCGCCTTGCATGTCGACAGCAACCATGTTGGTACTTGATTTCTGTTCTGAAAAACTGATGTTGTACCGTACCCCAAATCTTTCCTCATACGCCGTTTTCACCGCAGCGATTTTGTTTTCGAAAAGGATGCGGTGTTCCGGTGAAATGGTGAAATGCAGGTTGACTTCACGATTTTGGTTGGCGGCGTAAGCGGCACCTTCGACCAAATGCTCTTCAAAGGCGGTACGCGCTTCATTCTCGTATTTATGGAACGCCACCATGGCCTTCGGGCGGTTCTGGTAATCAAGGCCTTCTTCGTGCAAGATGAATTTTGCCAATGCCTTATAATCTTTTTCAACCGACATTTGATCGAAATTCATGTCGTGTTTGCGCAGTTTCGAGCGCAAACTGTCGATAAAGGCAAACCGGGGCAAGTTTGTCAGACATTTCTTGGCTTCGGCAAAATCATCGATTTGTTCGGGCGTGTTGCATTTCAACTCCAAGTCCACCAAATCTTTGAACATACGCGAAGCGGCGCCGGAGGCTGGTACAAACTTCAAGATCCTTAGGTCTCCGTTTTCCCGGTCATAGCTGGCGGCATATTGGTCAATTTCGCTGTCGGAGAGGCGTACGATGCCATTTTCGGTGGTGGCAGGCGCATCTAAGTTGATGAAGGGAAATCCTTTGTCAAAGTTGTCGAGTTGCTCCTTAATCGCGTGCTTGTCGATACCATTGCGTTCGAGGTATGCGTAGTCGGTTTTGCTTAATTCCATCATATTCGTTTTTGTTGTGTGTGTAAGTGTGTGTTATTGTGCCTTTTTGCGACTGCGCAACTGTTTTACCTGGTTTACAAGGTCGGCAATGGCATTTTCTTGTTCGTTGATGGTTTTGAGCAAGGCATTCAACTCCTCATTTTCAATCGAAGTCGGGTACTCTGCGTCAACACGTTGCAAGAAATCGGCCAAAATGTTCATGTAGTTGGTAAATGCCTCATACGGAGAGCTGAACGGCGAGCCCCATGCGTTTTTGAAACTCATGTAGCGGAAATAGTCGGTAGCCTGCAAGTGCAGCCAATCGTGTTTCAAGGCCTTTTCTTTGCAAAGGTGGACACGCTCGGTAACGCTATACAACTTGTTGAGCGCTTCTTCTTGCAATTGGTTGCCCATCCACGCGCTCAAATCTTTTTCTTCGCCCGACCAGCTCAAAGGATAGGGAGCTGTCAAGGCAGAAGCGGGGGCGCCTTTGGCGGCTTCGGCCGGTGTAACGAAGCCGATTCCGCGTTTGGCCGCTTGAGCGGGCAGTGCTTTGAGGAATTCGAAGATGCCGGTGTAGTCTTTTTGGATGATACCAAACGACTCATAGCCCAGCCAAATGTTGAAAATCTGCTCTTCGTCGGGGGCTTGTGCAATCCAATTGACAAACTTGTCGGCGGTAAGCGGATATTCATCCCACGAAGTGTTCGAAAATTCGAAAGTGATGTGGTTGCTCATGACAAAGTTACGGGTAAGTAACTTGACCTTGGGCACATACGGGTGTTCATACACATAGTTGGGGCTTTTCCAACCGAGTATGTGCTTGGCTCCTTCGAGCAAGATGGTCTTGTATCCCATTTTGGCGATTTTTTCGCCGATTTCATCGCTGTAAATCAACTCAGAGTTGCGGAAAGTCGTGGGCTTTTTGCCAAACAACTCTTCAATTTTTTTGCTTTGGAGCTTGACTTGCATTTCAAACTCGCTGTCGTTGCAAACGCTCGACAAAGAGTGGCCGTACGGCTCTGTAATAAACTCAACGGCTCCAGTGGCGGCCAGTTCCTTGAAACTGTCGATGACTTCGGGAGCGTATTGCTCCAGACATTCGAGCGAGGCTCCCGAAATGCCGAAAGCGCATTTGAATTTTTTGTTGGTCGATTGGATGAGGTCCAGCAAAATGCGGTTGGCTGGCATGAATGATTTTTCGGACCACTCGCGGATACGTTGCTCTGTGGCAAAATCATCGTAATAGTAGTGGTCTTTGCCGATTTCGAAGAAACGATAGCGTTTCAGCACATACGGCACATGTACTTGAAAATAGAAGCAAATGTTTTTCATATCGCGAATTATTTATTTTTATCTGACAACCATATTGTAAATGTCACGCACTTTGAGTCCGGCCTTGTCCCAAGTGATTTGGTTCACCTCGTTGCGGCCCTCGTTGCTCAACGTCTCGTAAATGGCGGGATACTCTACAATCGAGTAAATCGCGTCGGCCATGGCGTCGATGTCCCAATAGTCCGTTTTGATGGCGTGATTGAGAATCTCGGCGCAGCCCGATTGTTTCGATATAATCGAGGGCGTTCCCACCTGCATAGCCTCCAGCGGAGAGATTCCGAACGGCTCCGAAACAGAAGGCATCATGTACACGTCGCTATCGGCGAGCATTTGGGTTACCTCCTTGCCTTTCAGGAATCCGGGAAAATGGAAACGGTCGGCAATTCCGCGCGAAGCGGCCAAGTCAATCATGGCATTCATCATGTCGCCGCTACCGGCCATCACGAAGCGGACCTTTTTGGTGCGTTGCAATACGCGGGCGGCGGTTTCAACGAAATATTCGGGTCCTTTCTGCATGGTGATACGACCCAGGAAAGTAACCAGTTTCTCTTTGCGCGGGGTTTTGACGAACTGTTCCACATTGGGTATTGGGTCGACCGCATTGTGAACCGTGCTTACCTTGCGCGGATCCTGATGGTATTTTTCGATGACCGTGTTGCGGGTCAGGTTACTTACACAGATAATGTGGTCGGCAATGTCCATGCCGCGTTTTTCGATAGCATATACCGTGGGGTTCACTTGGCCGCGACTGCGGTCAAAATCGGTGGCATGCACATGGATAACCAACGGTTTGCCCGAAATTTGTTTGGCAAAGATGCCTGCGGGATAAGTCAGCCAGTCGTGCGAGTGGATCACATCGAACGTCAGACTGTGCGCCAACACACCGGCAACGGCTTCGTAGTTGCCGATTTCCTGAATCAGGTTGTCGGGGTAGCGACCCGAAAATTCGATGCAGCCCAAGTCGTTGGTGCCGATACGGCGGAAATCGTAGCGGATATGGTCGCGGTACCAGAAATACTCGTCGGGGTGCATAATGTTCCCGATGCGATGATTCACATGGTCCCACGAATTCTCTTTCCAAACGACCGGCACATTGCATGCTCCGATGATTTTCAGAAAACTTTGGTCTTCGTCACCGTATGGTTTGGGAATCACAAACGTGATTTCGAGGTCCTTTTGTTGGGCCATGCCTCGGGTCAAACCGTAGCTGGCGGTACCCAAACCTCCCAGTATATGTGGTGGGAACTCCCAACCGAACATCAATGCTTTCATTTGTTCTCGATATTTTTTAGCAGGGTTAACGTTCTCAAAATTTCGGCGACCGTAGGTGCGTACGACATGGCCCCGTGTCCCTTATAGGGCGGGTTGCCGTCGAATAGTTCCGACAAGGTGCCGATACACAGTTTTTTCATTTCGGCCTCCATACCGATCATCAGCCGGTCGATAAACGAGATGCCGCTCATCTTGTGTATTTTGAGGTATGCCTCGGCGTATGCGCCTGTCGTCCATGGCCATACGGGTCCGTTGTGGTAGTTGCGGTTACGCTCTTTCATGCCACCTACATAGTTGGGGCGGTAGTTGCCGCTTTCGGGGCTCAAACTACGCAGGCCCTTTGTGGTGAGCAACTCGCGTGTACACATGTCGAGCACCGATTTCTGCTGGTATTTGTCGAGCGGAGAGAATGGAAGCGAAACGGCAAAAATCATGTTGGGCCGCACCTCCTGGTTGCGCTCGGTGCCGTGTACATAGTCGTAAAGGTAAAGGCCGTTCCAAAAGGTTTGTATGAACGAGTCGGCTGTGGTGGCCACTTGCTTCTCGAACGTGCTTGCAAGCGTTTTCAACCCCTTTTCATCGGCAATTTCCTTGCCCAGACAAAGGGCGTTGTACCACAGGGCGTTGATTTCGACCACATAGCCGGTACGCGGTGTGATGGGCGCGCCGTCTTCAACAGCATTCATCCAAGTCATCGGGTGCTCACGGCCGTTGACAAATAGCAAGCCGTTGTTATGCAAATACAGGTTCGGATGTTTTTGTTCTGAGATGAATTTGAGGATGTCGAGGATGAAATTTCCGTATTTGGCAAGCATCTTTTCGCGTCCTTCAAATTGGCCGTACTGCTGCAACGCCCAGATACACCACAAAAGAGCGTCGGGTGCATCCAATTCTTCGATAAAATCGGATTTTTGGCCTTTAAACAGTTTGTCGGTCTCGCGCATCGAGGTGTGCATGATGCGTTCGAATCGGGCCGGGTGACCGATGCACAAGGTGGCTCCGGGCAACGAGATGAATTGCGCACGCGCCTGAACTCCGAACCACGGGTAACCGGCCAACAAGCCCTCGCCTTCGGCAGACTTGCGATAAAATTGCTGCGCGGCGTTGTTGAGGCAGTTGAACATATCGGTGCGCGGAATACGCTCCGCCAACTCGCGATCCCAAATGGTTTTGAGCGTGCGGGTCGAAGCCTCGGAGATGCCGGCGGTAAAGTAAATGCTCTCGCCTTTTTTGATAGACATTTCAAAGTAACCGGGAACCAACAAGTCTTCGATGTAATCGTAACCGCGTTCTTGTTCTTTTTCGTATTCCAACCCTTTGTACCAATAGGGATTGTGGTGGTATTCGGGTTGTTTGTTGAATTGCATGTACAAATGGGGGTATCCTTCGTAAAGTTTGCAACGGATACCGTTTTTAACGGGCTCGTAACCTTGATTGGCCAGTCCGTTGGCGTGCGACAACTGGTGAACGCTGCGGAACGCGAGGAAGGGCTTGAATCGGATAATCGTAGGCGAGTGCGCTTCGAGTAATGTGTATTTGGTAATGATACGCGGTTCGTACGAAACCATCATGCGCTCTTTCGAAATGATGACGCCGCCTACACGATAGGTGGTTTTGGAAATGACTTCGCACGAAAACTCACGGATGTACTTGTGCCCGTTCGGACTGATTTTCTGGCCTTCGTACTGGTGTACGCCCAAATTAAATTCGGCGGTGTGTTGGATAATGGTTTCGTCGAGCGACGACAGTAGCACATAGTTGCCTCCGTCAATCTCGGGAATGGGAATCACCAACTGGCCATGGTATTTGCGCGTGTTACAATCCACAATAGTGGTGCTGTTGTATGCGCCCGACCGATTGGTATGAATCATCTCTTTGGTGAGTGATTTCTCAAGATTCGACAATACGGTTTTGTCAAAATTCAAGTAATTCATATCTGTGTATTGTGTTTGTCTTTGGTGTGTATAAAAAGTCGCCACACGATTTGCGACGACGTATTACGCAAAATTAAAGAAAAAAAATGGATATTAAAAAATTATAACACAATAAAATTGCCTTGCAGAAGTACAAAAAGGCAAAACTTTCTGTTTTTTGCGATTGTCAGGAATTTTGCGCGCACACAAAGCGGTCCTTCCCGGCCATGTCGCGAAGCAAGGTGGCATGCCAGCCAGCCTCTTCGAGCATCTGGCAGGTTTCGGCACCGAAACGCTCGTTGATTTCGAACCAAAGCGTACCGCCCGGGTTCAAGGCAGTGGTGGCGTATGCGGCGATGTGGCGGTAAAACAAGAGCGGGTCGCTGTCGGGGACAAAGAGTGCGATTGCCGGCTCATACCGTTTGACTTGAATGGGCATGCCGGTTTGCTCGCTGTTACAGATGTATGGGGGATTACTTACGATTAAATCGTATTTTTTTTGCATAAGCGACGGCGACGGGTTTAGTGCGTCTTCGCGCATCAGCCTGACTGCAGCCTGGTGCAGCAGGGCGTTTTGCCGAGCCACCACCAAGGCTTTTTCAGAAATGTCCGCCGCGTCGATGCCGGCTTTTGGAAAGCGCAAGGCTAACGATATGGCGATGAAACCGCTTCCCGTGCACCAGTCAAGAATGTTGCGGGGCGATGAGGTTTGCCGGGATATCATCCCAATCATTTCGGCGGTCTCGGGGCGCGGAATCAACACATCGGGGCTCACAAGCCAACGGAGTCCGTTCATCTCGGTCCACCCCAATAGGTGCTGGTATGGCATCCCCATCGCCAATTTTTGCGCAATTGTTTGGAGTTCGGTGATTTGGTTTTGCGTAAAATCGCTATCTTTGCAAAAATATGTTGCGTTGGCGGCCATGCCCGTCACCTCGCTGACGAATGTGCGGTAGAGGGTGGCGCATTCCTCCGGGCTGTATAGGTCCGATAGCAGGGAATTATAGTACTGGCGCAACGTTTCCATAGTGCAAAACTATAAAAAATATTGATGACGACCGAGCAAAAAACCGATTTTATGCGCCGCTGTCTCCAGTTGGCAAGATTGGGTATGGGTCATGTCGCCCCTAACCCGATGGTCGGTTGCGTCGTAGTCGTCGGTAACCGCATTGTGGCTGAGGGCTGGCATCGTCAGTTCGGAGGCCCTCACGCCGAGGTCAATGCACTCAACGCATTGGCCGACAAATCGATCTTGCGTGATGCCACCTTGTTTGTCAATCTCGAACCCTGTTCCCATTATGGGAAAACACCCCCTTGTGCATTACGTTTGATCAATGACGGAGTTCGCCGCGTGGTCATTTGCAACCTTGACCCCAATCCTCAGGTGGCCGGTCGTGGGGTGGCGATGTTGCGCGAGGCAGGCGTCGAAGTCGAGACCGGTTTGCTCGAGGCGGAGGGCTGGCAGTTGAACCGGCGTTTTTTCACCTATCACACCTTGCACCGCCCGTATATTACGTTGAAATGGGCGCAATCGGCCGATGGCTATCTCGATGGAAACGGCGACAAACCCGTCAGGATTTCGACGGATTTGACCAAGGCGCTGGTCCACAAGATGCGGGCCGAAGAAATGGCCATCCTTGTAGGTACGCGCACAGCATTGAAGGACAACCCGCAATTGCATACGCGCCGGTGGTTCGGACCTCACCCCACACGTGTGGTGTTTGACCGGAATTTGTCGGTTCCATCAGACGCACACCTGTTATCTGATGACCAGCCGACCTTGATTTTCAATGCCGTCAAAGAGGAAGCCCCGCGCTATGTGAAAATTGATTTTGAGGGCGACACCCTTTCGGCGTTGATGTCGGCGTTGTATGAGCGCTCGATTCAGTCGTTGATTGTGGAAGGTGGGCGCGATACCTTGCAACGCTTTATCGAACGCGATTTGTTTGATGCCGTCCAAATCGAAGTGGGTGACTGTTATTGCGGAGAGGGGACTCCTGCTCCGGTGTGGCCCAATGTCCGTTGGGAGGTGTGCCGCTACGGCACGCATCTGATGTATCATTATCAAAAACCGTTGGCATGTCACTCTTCCTGAAGATACTCTATTGGGCGTTATTGGCTTTGTATTGGTACGCCATCATTGCCAGTATCGGTGTGGTAATCCTCGAAAACAAGCGTCCTGTGCGTGCGATTGCCTGGATTCTGGTGCTGATTTTCCTGCCGTATATCGGCCTGCTTTTCTACATTGTCTTCGGCCGCAGTTCGCTGCGTCAGGGGCGTGTGGCGCGCAAAATCCGTAAAACCGTCTCAACGGCGCAGGCTCCTGCCATTTCGCACACGCTCGAAACCGACCAAAACCCGTTGCTGCTCAAATATTCGAGACTGGTTTCTCTGCTTCACAGAAACTGCGAGTCGGAATTGTACGCCAACAATCGAATTGACCTTTTCATCGAAGGAAAACCATTACTCGACGCCATGATCGCCGAAATGGAAAAGGCAGAGAATCACATTCATGTCGAGTATTTTATCGTTGAATCCGATGAAACTGGAGAGCAGTTCAAGGACGTGTTGGTAAAAAAGGCGAAAGCCGGTGTCGAGGTGCGGTTGATTTATGATGACTTGGGTTCGTGGCACCTCAATCGTAAGATGCTGCATGAGATGCGCGAAGCAGGCGTCAAACTCCAATCTTTCTTCAAAGTGCGTTTTCCCTTCTTTACGACCAAACTCAATTACCGCAATCATCGTAAAATCTTGATTATCGATGGTAAGGTGGCGTTTACGGGAGGGTTCAACATCGCCGACCGGTATACACACGGTTTGGAATGGGGAGTTTGGCGCGACACCCACATGCGTGTGGAGGGTGATGCGGTTGCCGGATTGCAATCCATCTTCCTCAATGACTGGTTATACATGACTGGCAAGATTCATCGCAGTGAGCGATTTTATCCCATTTCTTCGGTTCAAAACACCACATACGCCCAAATGGCAGGCAGTGGTCCCGACCTCGATTGGGAGAGCATCATGATGGGAATGTGCCATGCCATACACGGAGCGGTTTCGTATGTTTACATACAGTCGCCGTATTTCCTGCCCAACGAGAGTATCCTCAACGCTTTGCAGTCTGCTGCATTGGCAGGCGTTGATGTCCGGTTGATGATACCGTTGCGTTCTGATTCCCATTTGTCGCATAGCGCCTCGTTGTCGTATATGTCACAATTGTTGGATGCAGGTGTCAAGGTCTATCAGTACAAAAAAGGGTTTATCCACGCCAAGACCATCGTTATCGACGGCGATTTGTCGATCGTCGGTTCTGCCAACATGGACTATCGCAGCTTTGAGCAAGACTTCGAAGTCAGTGCATTCATCTACGATTGTGCTGTTGCCCGAAGTATGACCGAAATATTCAAACAAGATATCAAAAACTCGCAGCGTTTGCACAGAGCCTCGTGGAAGAAACGTCCGTTTTACAAGCGGTTCTTGCAGGCGATTGCCCGTTTAAGCAGTCCGGCATTATGAAAAGAATAATTCTAGTTGGCTACATGGGAAGCGGTAAAACGACTTATGGCCGTTTGTTGGCCGAGGCCGAAGGGTTAGGTTTTATCGACACCGATTTGTTTATCGAAAACCGCTATCACCAAACAGTTTCCAAAATTTTCGAGTTCAAAGGCGAGGCTTTTTTTCGCCAGTTGGAACGTCAGATACTCGAGGAGGTCCTTGCGTTTGAGGATGTGGTGATTGCTACTGGCGGCGGCATGCCATGTCAGGGCGACAACATCGATTTGATGAACGAATCGGGCATGACAATCTACCTCGACACCCCAGCGTGGCTATTGCTGGATAATTTGCAGAAAAGCCCGGTGGAACGGCCGTTGTTGAAAGATAAGTCGCAAGAAGAGATGCTGACGACCATTACCGAGATGCTGATGCAACGTCGCCCGTTTTATCAGAAAGCCCGCTATCGGGTCAATGCTGCCGAGGGCGATGTGATGGAGCAGTTGAAATCGCTTGCCTGTACCTTACGCTGAATGAATACCAATCATTAACCAATCAAATACTTTTTATGAAAAAATTTACAATGTCGGTCCTTATTGGACTTGGCGTCGCTTTGACGAGCTGTAACTTGCTGTCGAAAGACGAAGCCAAAAATCAAACGAATCCGCAACAGTTTTTGCGTGTCGATGGCGTCAATATTGTTGATGAATCGGGCAATAAATTCTTCATCGAAGGCACGAACTTAGGCAACTGGCTCAATCCAGAAGGGTACATGTTCGGGTTCAACAAAATCCCCCGTACACCGGCCACTCCAACCGACCCCAACTCACAACATTGGATCAACGAAATGTTTTGTCAAATGGTGGGGCCGGCCCATACCGCCGAGTTTTGGCATCAGTTCAAGGAAAACTACATCACCCGTGCCGATATTGATTATTTGGCTTCGACCGGAATCAACACCCTTCGCTTGCCTTTCCACTACAAGTTGTTTACCCCCGACGAATATATGGGAAGTAACGATGAAAACGAAGGTTTTGCCCGTATCGACAGTTTATTGGCGTGGTGCCGCCCCCAAGGATTGCGTGTTATCTTGGATATGCACGACGCCCCGGGAGGCCAGACTGGCGACAATATCGATGACAGTTATGGCTACCCATGGTTGTTGGTGACCGAATCGTGCCAGCAACAGTTTGTCGATATATGGAAACGCATTGCCGCCTATTATTGCAATGAACCCTTGATTTTGGGATACGAGTTGATTAATGAACCGATTGCCCACTATTTTGAGGAAGACCTCGAGATGCTTAACGGGCAACTCGAACCACTTTATATGCGTGCAACCGCTGCGATTCGCGAGGTCGACACCAATCACATTGTCTTATGGGGTGGCGCGCAGTGGAACGGCAATTTCAAGGTCTTTTCGAATATCGGTTTTGATAGCAATATTTTGTTTACCTGCCACCGCTATGGTCAGGAGGCCTCGGTCAATGGCATCAAGGATTTTATCGCTTTTCGTGATTCGGTTGGCATCGCCATGTACATGGGCGAAACCGGGCACAACACCAACGAGTGGCTCAAGAACATGACCAAGGTGATGCGCGAGCAGAATATCGGATTTACACTGTGGCCTTACAAGAAAATGTATGAGTCGTCGTTTGTCGGCTTTGACGCCCCCGAAAACTGGGAACTCGTGCAGCAGTTTGCTGCTGCCAACCGTGGCACCTACGCAGCGATTCGTGCGGTGCGTCCCGATCAACAAACGGCTCTCGAGGCCATGAAACAGTTGCTCGAGAACTGCAAGTTTGAGCATTGCAACAAACAGCTCGGCTACATCGAAGCTGCGGGATTTAAGGCCGAATAACTTTCGGTGAAATCAAACAAAAAAGGCACTGTCGGATGCAGTGCCTTTTTTGTTGTATGGCAGAGGCTTTTAGAAACTGAATATGGCGCCGGCCAGGAAGTTGATACCCATGTTGCGGTATCCGTACCACGACTCTGACTTGACGTTGGCAAGGTTTTTCATGTTCAGGAAAATGGTCAGCCAATCGAGGGCTTTGTACGAGCCGTAGAGGTTCACGTCGTGTACATTCTTGAGGGCTACGCTTTCGCCATTGACGAGCGCTTTGCGGCCTCCGAGGAACTCGTACGAAGCACCGATCTTCCATTTCTCGAGGAACTCGTAAGAGGCCTTTACGCCGATTTCCCATGCAGGGCGCTGCCATGCTTCGATACCCGCCTCTTTGTCGGCTTTGCTAACCCCCCATAAGTTGTATTTTGCGTTAACGCTGGCGTCAAGACCCTTGATGGCGTCGAAGTGCAATCCTGCTCCTACGCGCACGCGATTGGTCGTTTTGGCATAAACGGCCTCGAACGTATTGGTGTAGAGTATGCTGTCAGTGGCATAGTTGACAAAATAGTGTTCGTCTTTGATGAGGTGGTAGTCGCCTCCCACTTCGAACAGGAAACCATCCATAATCTTGATTTTCAAACCGAGGTTGACGGCCAACGGGGTGTAGCTCGGACGGACACAATGGTCAGCGCGAACATAACGGTTTTCGTTCATGACATCGGTGTACGAGTTGTCGTCAAACCCACCTCCGATACCTGCCACGAGGTAGAACAACTCGGGAACCAGACCGAATTGCCCTTGAATGTTGGCAGAGCCCGTTATCGGACGTTTCTTGTAGGTGGAGTCGGCTGCAAAGCGAGTGCTGTCCGTACCAAAAACAAACAAGTTGCCACCGATACGCAGTTCCCAGTTTTTGCCGTGGAGCTTATAGAACGGTTGCAGTTCGAACAGGCAAGACGCGCCGGTTTTTCCAAAGGCATCGCCTCCTAACACGTTTGTCTTAACGCGCAAGTCAGTACCGAGTCGTCCGTCGCCCACTTCGCCGCTCATGGTGCCTTCCAACAAAATGTCGTTGCTGTTTACGCCAAAATTGCGGTTGTAGTAGTGATAGTCGAGCAAGAAGTCGTATTGGAAAGACTTTTTGGCGTTGGTCGAGAACAAGTCGAAACTCAATCCTACGCGCGTAAAGTTGCTCATGGTGTCTTTGTACATATCGAGCGAATCGGTCGACATGCCGTAGAAATCGTAGCCGCCATATCTGAAATCAACCGCAGTGGCCAGACGCGTGTCCTTGAACTGCTTTTCGAAGGTCAGGGCAGCATCGGAAGTGTGTTGTGCGGCGCGAGGACGGGAGTCGTCTTCGAGCGTGATGTGATTCCAGTCTGAGTGGTGACCCAAATTGATGTCGAGCAAGTAACTGTCGCCTTGCAACAGCGGGTAGTAGAACTCGCCTAACACGCGAATCGGATGTCCGACACCCACTTTGAACACACCGTCTTTGGCGTCGGTTTCGTTCGAGGTTCTGAAACGGTCGGCGCGTACTTTGGCGGGCGAGGTTGCCACCTCTTGCGAGTTGGTCCAAGTCGAGTACGTTACCTCGGGTTTCTCAGGTTTGTATTCCTCCTTGGCGGGAGTCAGGTTCATTTTGTCGGCTTCGATGTCGGTAGGCACATAGTCTTTTTCGACCGTTACATCGCGCGAAAGCGATTCGTTGGCAGCGGTTGCCGTGAGGCAGCAGACGGTGCCTAATCCTACTAAAAATCGGCGGGCGTTCATTTTATTCATTGCTGATGGTGGTTTCTTTTTCTTTTTGTTCAATAGTGGCTAACCGCGAGGCAATGGCTTCGTTGATCTCGAGGTCGGTCGATACGTAATTGTCGCGCAACGACAACAGATATTGTTTGGCTTCGAAGTAGTTGTCGCGACTGATGTAAATGTCAGACAACAGTACGAAGGCCTTGGCCATCCAATGGGCGTGTGAGGTTCCTTTGTCGATGAAATCGAAGATTTGTTTTTCGGCGGCATCGGCATTGTTGTGATTGTACAAGTATTCTGCCACCAAATAGTTGGCCTCTGCGCCATATTCGGTGCGGGTCTCGGGTGCCAACTGCTGCATGCAGACGTATGCCGAATCCTGCTCTCCGATTTGCAGGTAAGATTTCATTTTCTTGTAGCGGGCCTCAGTCAGCAAGTCGGTGTCACCACTGTAGCGGTTCTCAATCACTGTGGCCTGACTGATGGTCTTACGCCAGTTTTGTGTCAAGTAGTGGCAACGCAGCAAACCGGTGGTGGCGGCTGCGCGATTCTCTTGCGAGCCGACTGTTGCCAACTGCTCGAAATATTCGGCCGCTTCGTCGTATTTCTTGGCGTCGTAAGTGATGGAAGAGGCACGAACGAGGCAGAACTCGAGGTTGGGGTTGCCGCTGTCTCCGATCAGCTGACGGTAAAGCGGCAGGGCTTCGTCATAGCGTGCGTCTTTGTAATAGCAGTTAGCCAAGTAATATTTGGCCAATGCGTGGTACTTGCCGTTAGGGTATTTGGCCAAATAGTTCTTGAAACTGGTAGTTGCTTCGGCATAGTTTTCTTTGAAATACACCTTTTCGGCGGCCTTGTACAACAGTGAGTCTTCCTTGTTGGTCGTTCCTCCTCCCATCTTTTGGGCAATGGCACTGTATTGTTCCACCTGATTGCTTTCGACCAACAGGCTTTCGACTGATTCGAGCGAGGTTTTGGCCTCTTCGCTTGAGGGCCATGTGTTGATGATTTCTTTGTGCGTGGCAATGGCGGCATTGGTGTTGCCGTCGTTGTATTGCAGCATGGCGATTTGCAACTTGGCCTTGCGCACAATCGGATTAGCTTTGGGCAGTTGTGTGGCGCAACGCTCGAATGCGCTGATGGCCTCGGTGTTTTTGTTCATGCTCACGTACGTACGGCCGATTTCATACAATGCGTCGTCTTTCCAGTCGGATTGCGGATAGCGGGCGATCAACTGGTCGAGTTTGTTGATTTTGCCGTTGTAGTTCTTTTGCAGACCGAGGCAAAAGGCTTCTTTGTAATAAGCATAGTCGGCATACGGCAGATCGGCGCCACAGGCCTGAGCCTCGCGGTAAGCCATGGCAGCCTGTTCGTAACTGCGTTGGGCAAAGTAGCAGTCTCCAATGCGGTTGTACGCATCTTGCAGCAGCGCTTTGTCGTCTTTCTCGAGATTGACGAACTTGCGCATCCAGATTTTGGCGTCTTCGTAGTTTCCGAGTTTGATGTCGGCGTACCCCAAACTGTAATGAACAAGCGTGTATTCGCGCGTTTGCTTGGTTGAGGTTTTTTTCAGAAACTTGTTGTAGTTGTCTTTGGCCTCAGTGTATTTGCCGGCCTTGTACAGACATTCTCCGTACCAGTAATACGAGCGGGCGGTCAGTTCGGCATTGATGGGTTTGCTTGCCAAAATTGACTCAAAATTCTTTTGTGCCGCGGTGTAGTTGCGGTTGGCGATTGCGGTGGTTCCCATGCCGAACAAGATGCGTTGTTCGGCCTCTTTGATGGCTGGGTTGTTGGTATTGATGTTCTGAATCGAGGCGTATGCCGCGGCATAGTTGTTGGTGGTCAGATAGACATTGACCAAGTATTCGTACACCTTGGGTACGTACTTCGACTCGGGGAACTCTTTGAGGAATCGCTCAAAGGCCGATACAGACTCGTTGAACGGTGAATACGACAGCTCGTAGGTTACGAGGGCGTAGTTGTAGAGCGCATCTTCCTGAATGGCTTTGTCATATTCGTCGCGGGCGGCGGCTTCGAATGCCATGCGGGCGTTTTTCTTATCGTTGAGTTTCAAATAGGCCAAGCCGATGTGGAAATAGGCATTTTGCGTCAGGGCGTCTTTTTTGGTGGTAACCTTCGAGAGCATCGAAACGGATTCCTTGTACTCTCCGGCGTTGAAGGCGGCGATGCCTGCCTGATACCAGTCTTCTCGCAACATCTTCGAGTTAAGAGTCTGATATTCTTTGTAATAAATCAACGCGTCGGACCAGTTTTTTGTTTTGTAACTGCACGAAGCCACAATGCGGACCACTTCGCTGCGGTTCTTGTTTTTTGGGTTTTTGTTGATGAGGTCCTTGCCAGTCGAAAGAACCCGGTCGCAGTCGCCTAATCCGTAATAGCACTGACAGATGAGGTAGGGGGCGGTTTCTTTGAAATCATAGGTCTTTTCGACACGTTGCAAGTATTTGACGGCTGTCTGGTAGTTGCCTAACTGGTATTCGGCATAACCATAATAGTAGTTGGTGGCGTCCTCGTAGGGGTTGCCCGGCCGGTCGATCAGCTGCTCAAACTCGTAGGCGGCGTCGGCATAACTTTCCTGGCGGATGTAGGCATATCCTTTGTAAAAATGCAGCTCGCGTTTCTCGGCGGCTGTCAGTTTTTCCTCTTTGATCTGGTCAAACAGTTTGATGGCTTGTTTGTATTTGCCGGCCTCGTATTCCAAAATGCCGCGATACAAGTTGATTAGCTCGACATCGGTGGCGTACGGATAGCGTTCCTGATAAGCCTGCAACTTTGTGTAGGCGTCGTCGCGTCGCAACCAGAAGGCCGACATGGCGATGTAATAGCGCGCCTGCCTTACATCCTCCGACTGTTCGTCGTAAGGCAACTTCAGGTAATCTTCAAGATAACGCGCCGAAGCGGCATAGTTTTTCGACAAATAAAAATCCCGCCCTTCAGCCAGCAAATGCGCAGGTTCTGTTTCAAAAGGCGATGCCTCAGCCATGGCATTCATTGCGAAAGCCACCAGGCCAAATAAAAGGGTTATGGTTCGTTTGTTCATTGGGCAATGAATCATTTTTCTTCTAATACCGTGCAAAGATAACTCATTTTTGTACAAAAATAGGTTCGCGCGTGTTATAAATATTAAAAAGCGCCGGTGACGATGTTTTTTTTTGTAATTTTGTGCGCGAAAGTCGTGCCGTTGGCATGTCAAAACGATTGAATATGAAAACTTATACCAATGTTTTTGATCTGGGCAATCTGAACGAGGCCCTCAAAGAAGCCGCCGAAGTGAAAGCCAACCCCTTCAAGTGGGAGAAACTCGGCCACAACAAAACCTTGTTGATGGTATTCTTCAACAATAGTTTGCGTACGCGTCTCAGCACGCAGAAAGCTGGTATGAACTTGGGCATGAACACGATTGTGCTCGATGTAAACGCAGGTGCGTGGAAGTTGGAGACTGAACGCGGTGTCATCATGGACGGCGACAAATCGGAGCATTTGCTCGAAGCCATCCCTGTAATGGCTCAGTATGCCGATATTATCGGAGTTCGCTCTTTCGCCCGTTTCGAGTCAAAGAAATTTGACTATCAGGAAACGATTTTAAACCAATTCATCAAGTATTCCGGCAAACCGGTATTCAGCATGGAGTCGGCTACGGTTCACCCTTTGCAGGCGTTTGCCGACCTGATTACCATTGAGCAATACAAAGAGACCAAGCGTCCCAAGGTGGTGCTGACATGGGCGCCGCACCCAAAAACGCTGCCCCAGGCCGTGCCCAACTCGTTTGCTGACTTTATGAACGAGGCCGATGTTGATTTTGTGATCACGCATCCGCACGGATATGAGCTTGACCCGCAATTTGTGCGTGGAGCCAAGGTTGAGTATGATCAGCGCAAGGCATTTGAAGGAGCCGACTTTATCTATGCCAAGAACTGGTCGGCCTTTGCTGATGAGCATTACGGACAGATTTTGAGTAAGGACATGTCGTGGACGGTTGATACCGAGCACATGTCTTGGACCAACAACGCCTACTTTATGCACTGTCTGCCAGTGCTCCACCCTCAGCTTCGATGAGAACTGCGACGTCAAGATCGGCGCATGGGTCACATACGGCATCTATCTT
>JAGACJ010000044.1 GCA_017614195.1 Paludibacteraceae bacterium | reverse complement strand
CGAAGATTTGTAAGCCTCTCACCCCCTCCATAGTGTAGAGGGGGGTGAGGTCTGTGATAAAATTTACGATATCAGGTTCAACCTTTCGGTAACGATAGACTTAAAAGCCTCATTCATATCATTTGGTAAAAATGATAAATTGATAAACTCAAACCATTTCTCTTTTGCCTTCGCAAATTTGGCGAAGATGTTATTTATAACCTTATCTTCCAATCCCGATGCTTGTATTGAAGCCACAAAGTCTGCTTTTTGGATTTTTCGTTTCTTGCCGTTAAGGGTCAGTGCCAACTCTTCGGTATCTTCGGGCATAACCAATGCAGTTGATAGCATATCGTATGCTGGTGTAAGCACATATTTTCCTTGCTCCTTGCTATAAAGTGAAAAGTTTTTCAGGTGCATGTCGGCATTGCCCGTTATCCACGAGAAAACCACTTGTTCCCAATAGTTTACCATATCCAACTTGGGTACGGCAGAAAAACGCTGTATAGCCTTTGCAATTTGTTCATACGAGCCTTTATACTTATGCTCAGTAAGTCGTTCCGTAAGCTGGCACATATCCTCCATTGGCAATTTATCGCCTCTGTCTGTGCGATCAATACGGCGAGTTATATAGCACAACTCACCATCGGAAAAACGGATAAGGCTATGAGGTACCACTTGTATCTTTGCCAACTCTGCAAGATGCATTGTTAAATCCTCCAATTCGGGCAAATGTGCGAAGCGGTCGGTTTGCGGTTTCAATATGTATCGTCCCCACAATCCAACAATAGTAAAACGCTCTGCCTCGTTCTTACCTCCCTTATTGATATCGAGCGACAACTTTGCTTGAACACCTGTCAATGTTGTTTGGCTACGGATTACCTGTTTGGCAAGGTCGGCTAAATTCTCGCGTGTGTATGGCAGTTCGGGAATATTCGGCGTACCAAACATTTTTTTTGAACAAGCCTTGTGAAAATCCTTTTCACCCTCGTTCAACTCTTTGTAACAATATAGACATTTGGCCATACGCTATTCCTCCTCGTTTATTACGGGTTCAACACCTACTGCACCAATACAATCCTTGCAACACGCAAGCAATAGCGACATACGGTCGCGGGTATCAATTTTCCAATTCTTCATGGCAATATCCAGAAGCCATCCTTCGGGAATCAATCCATCGAAAAATGGGAACAGCACCTTATCGCGATAAGGTTTGTCGCTCAATGGCAAGGTAAGGCTCACTGCCTCAGCATTGGCAGATGTCAAATAATCGGCATTATACACAAATGTGTAGCCGTTCTCGTCTTCCGTTAAGATGCCAGCTTTTATGCTACGCAAAAATACAACAGCCTGTTTCATCGCTCATCGGTTTTAGTTATTGGCACGACACCGACCTCGCTGCCAAAGAGATTTAATAGCTGATTCACCTTGTCAAGGCGTAAAGTCTGCTTGCCCTGCTCCAATTCTCGAACAAGGCGCAAACCAACTCCCGACTTTTCGGAAAGTTCCACCTGCGTAAGACTGTATTGCTTACGCATCGTTTTCACATATTTAGAAAGTGTTGTCTGCTCCATAAATGTAATAAATTATACCCTATCGGGTGCAAATGTAGTGAAAAATTTTTAATTTACACCTTATCGGGTATAATTTTAGTATTCAACCCTAAATTTTACACCCTATCGGGTATAATCTTACTTGCAATGATTGGAATAAACGATACATGAGTTTATTCACCCCTCTCCACAGTGGAGAGGGGCCGGGGGTGAGGTGTGAAAGACCCTATGAGAGTGACTGGTCTAAGGTAAGGGCAAATGATTATTTGCCCTTACAAACCTTATACACCTTGTCGCCGACGCGCAGCAGGTAGTAGCCACTGTGCAAGCCGCTGACATCGAGCGTGGTGTGGTCGGTGGCCGTTGTTTGCAGCACCGGGCGGCCAAGCATGTCGAACAGACGGATGTCGCGCCCGTCGGCACCGTCGATGTGCAGGCGGTCGGTCATCGGAGTTGGCCAGATGCGAATGTCCGACGCGGCATTTTCAGAGACTTGGGTGATCGGGTCAAAGCTGCCCGTGACATCGCCAAAGAGCTGCCATTCGGACATCTGGAAGATGGTGGAGGCGGCATCGTAGCGTGCGGTCACCACCAGACGGAACATACCGAAGGACTCGGTAGTGCTGACCTCGTAATAGTGTTTCTGCTTAAAATCGACAAACGTCTGGTTGCTGCGGCTGTCCAAGACCGTCCAGTGGGTGCCGTCGTTCGAGCCTTCGAGCCGCCAGGCCTTGGGGTCGCGTCCGTGCGCGTCGTTGGCCGAGCAGAGGGTGTAGGCCGTGAGCACCGCCTTTTGCGTGGAGTTGTAGCGCATCCACACCTCGTCGCCACTGCCAATGGCGGCGCAATACTTGCTGCCATCGGTGTTGTCGATGAGCTTGGTCTCGCTTTCGCCGCTATTGACCGGCGTATGCGACACGCTGATAATGCCGCCGTTGTCGGTGAGGTCGCCCGTGAAGACGTTGGTCACCTTCTCGAGTTTCCACCACGAGCATTTCTGATCGTTGTTGTCCCACAGTTTCAGCGCGTCACCGTTGTTTTTGGTATTGTCGGGCACTTCAATGACCTTGCCGCTGTTGCGGGCTACGATTTGGTACCAGCCGTCGCCTTTGTCCACCAACACAAACTGCTGGTTGGTGCCGCTGTTGGCCGCACCTTGTTTGATTTCGGCACGGTTGGCGCAACTGTTGTTCCAAACGTCGAGCACCAGTGCCGAATTGCGGTTGCTGATGGTGTAAACCCCTGCCGTGGCAGTCTCTGTCAGCCGGAACTCCTGCGCCCAATGGTTGCTCGAGGTTTGTTGCTGCAAGTTTTGGGCCGAGGCGGTGGAGTTGTTGTTGATGCCCCAATACAAGCCGCTATTGTAGCCCTTGAGACGATAGACGCCCGCTTTGCCGGTAGTGCCCGCGGGGGCAATGGTCAGCGACGAGATTTTGTCGTTCCACGAACCCAAGCTGGCCGTGTTGGCGGTGTAGGAGGTCGAGGTGCCGCTGTTGTTGGCCGCATCGTAGGCCGTTACCTTGAAACCGCTCTTGACCTTGAGCGATGAGATGTCGTTGTCCGAGATACCATACATCCGCAATTGCCAGGTGGTGTAGGTGCCTTCTTCGAGCGAAATCGCATAGCCGCCGTAATCGGCATTTTTGTAGAAGGTGGCGACGTTACATTCGCCCGCCTCTTTGCGCTCGAGTTTCCATTGCTGGCAATTGTTGGTGCTGTTGGTGTATAGCGTGACCTGCGTACCCGCTTCGGTCGTGCCCGAAGCGATAATCAGCGGTTTGCAGGCATGGCGGGCAATCAGCTTGTAGTAGCCGCTGCCGGCATCGTACAGGATAAACTGCGAGTTGTTGTACTCTTCGGTCTGGTTGTAGATGACCAGGCCGGTACCGTTGTCTATGTAACCGTAATAGACTTCGCACTTGGTCGCCGTATTGCTGGCCGGACGCAAGTGATAGACGCCTTTGTCAGACGTTTCCTCGAGCTGCCACCATTGGTATTGCTCGTCGCCCTCGTCTGTCCATTGCACCACCTTGGTGTCGTTGGCGGTTTTGTTGCCGTCGCAGTCCATATACAGGCCGCTGGCGCGGTTTTTCAACTTATAGATGCCCTCGATGCCGCTGACGCCGTTTGGCTCTATGCGGATCGATTTGGCCTTGTCGTTCCAGTCGTCGCCCACATACGTCGTATTGGCGGTGAAGGTTTTTTTCGAGCCGGTAAAATCGGCATTGGTGTACAGCGTTACTTTGTAGCCCGCTTGCACCTTGAGCGACGACACATCGGCCGCTTTTAGGCCGTACAAGGCCATTTCGCACATCGGGAAACTGCCCTCGGGCAAATTGATGGCGTATCCGCCGTAGTCTGAGTTTTGGTAGAAGGTGGCCGCCGGAGCGTCGGTCGTTTTGGGCGAGTAGGTGCGGTTGATAGCGCTGGCCCATTGGTTCAGGTTCCAAGTCTCGTCGTTGTACACCCAGATGAAACCGCCGACCACGCCGTTGTTCTTCTTCCAATTCTGGAACTGGGTCAGGGCATCGGCGGCCGAGCTTTGGTAGTTCATACGGCCCGCCCAGAGCTCTATTCCGCCCACGTTGTAGTCGGTAGGATTGTTGCCGGCACCGCCGTCGTAGCACTGTACCAGCATGCGGTCGACCGTGCCGGGGCGCTGCGAGTTAATCTGGTTGGCCACATATTTCCACCATTCATTTCCTGTATAGGGGGCAAGGGTGGTTTTGTATCCCAAATCGGCCATCATTACGTGGAAACGGACGGTCGTGGCGGCATCGTAACACTGCTCTTGGTCGTTGTTGACTGCATCAATTTCGGGGATGGCCTGTTTCAATGCCCGGAAGTTTTTGTAGAGCATAGTGCCCGAGCCCGTACCGTTGGCATTGATCAAATCTTTGATGTGATCGTACGAGTCGTTGCCCCAACCGCCGATGCAGATTTCGATACGGTTGATGCCGGTCGGATAGGTTTTGAGGGCCTTGACGTCGCTGACATAGTTGGGCTGCGTGTTGCCGAAGACATAGACGCCGTTTTTGCAGATGGTTTCGCCGTCGGTCATCAGCGTACCGTCGGTATCGACATGCACGTTGAACAGGATGGCGGTGGTAAAGCCCGAGTTGCGCAGTTTGGTGATGGTACCGGGGCGTTCGCGGCGGATATGGCCGCCGACATAAACAGCCGATTTTTGGGCATATAAATCGTTAGCAAACGCCAACAAAGTGGCCAATAATAGAACAAGGTTGAAAAATGACTTTTTCATACAATCAGGGTGTTGTCGTTAATTGATTTTCAGGTGAAATTAATTCGGTTACAAATATATAGATATTTTTTGATAATTTAACCTATTGTCAAAAAATGGGGGATACATCAATGGTACATCAGTTATTAGTATGATACTTCTGCCATAAGATAGTTTGTTGGTTTGACTAAAATGTTCTACCTTTGCGCGTCAAAATCAAAAAACGAATGAAAAAGCTATGGTTTCTTTCGGGTATGCTGCTTACATTGCCGGTCTCTGCCCAAAATCTTTTGAATGTCTATCGCAATGATGGTACGGTATCGCAGTACCAAGTGTCTGAACTTGACAGTATCGGCTTTGGCGAAATCGCTACGCCATCGGCCATCGACTTGCGCCAATCGCCTTGTCTGCCCAACATTATGCAGCAGGGAAGTGTGGGCTGTTGTGCTTCGGCGTCCATTACTTACATGATGTATAGCAATGCCTACGCCCGGTACATGCAAAACCTGTATCCCGAAAACAATTTCCACCCCGCATCGGGCAGCGAGTCGATGCAGTTCTCGCCCAAATTTACCTACAACCTTGGGGGAGCCGGTACGGCTTGGGTGCTCGAAACCATCAAGGAGCAGGGAGTTCCTCCCCGTATGTATAGCAATTTCAATAATTGGGAGTCGTGGGCCTCGGACGATGCGGTGGCGAAAAGCTGGTCGGCAACGCCCGGAGTGTGGGACATGGCCCAGAATTTCAGACTGAACCATTACGACCAGATCTGGTTTAGCACATACAACTACCAAATGACCACCTCGCCCGGGGGGCGGCAGCTATTGGAGCGTATCAAGGAACTGCTCCGCGCCGGCAATGTGGTGATGACGGGCGGTTTGTGTGACAATTGGACAACCAATCTGGCTTATCTTCAAAATACGGGTAGTTTGGGTAAGAATGGTGAACGGGCCATACCATATTGCGTCGAAAGAAGTCGGGTCGGACATCAAGTCTGCTTTATCGGTTACGACGATGAGATTACTTGTGTTGTCAACGGAGTTACACTCAAGGGAGCGTTTTTGGTGGCTAATTCGTGGGGCGATTGGATCGATCACGGATGTGTCTGGTTGATGTACGATGCCTTGAACCATCAGTCAGAATACGCTGCGCTGAACGTTGCCAATCGTATATTCGCAATGGATCAGGTAGTGCTCTTTGACTGGCGTACCGACTTGGAGCTCGGGTATCCGGAACAGACGGTGAAGCTGGGATTGGAACTGACCAATCGCGAAGCCCTGCAAATCCAACTGTTCCGCTTCGACAAGCAGACCAAGGAATATGCCTACTACGAACCCTACGTGATCCGCTATGCGAACCGCCATCCCTATTATCCCGAATCCCTCAATTTGAACGGAGCACAGGGCGTTTCGTCGGGTGAATTGGTATTCAACTACGATTCGTTGATGACCTATCTTCCCGCCGGTAAAACCAAGGACGACTATGTGTGGGGAGTGTGTGTGGGAAACATGGCGGCCCAACAGGTTGTCGTGCGGTCGATAGCCGGCTGCAATGCGCACCGACAGGTGTTCTACAGCCACCAGCCTGCGGTTTCCGTCGGCTCCAACCAGCAGGTGATGCTGGCCTTGGAATCCGATGGGGTGCATACCCATTATACCGTTTCCAATGGCGTTTTCCAAGAGAATGTCGTCCCGCAGCCCGAGACCAAGGCGCTTTCGGTTTATGCGCTCTATGATGAAATCGAGAATTTTGATGGCCGCACTTACTTTATTGTTGGGTTGACCTGCGACAACAACGACCGTTTGGTTGAGAACCTAAAGTCCGGGCAATACCTGTTGCGGATGGTGGTGCAGGATGAAACGGACCGCAAACGCTATACGATCGAACAGTATCACTTTACGTTACCGGATATCGAATTTTACTTCTATAACAGCAGCTTTATTCGGCTCAATCCTTGCAACTTTGGTCTGGTACCCGTCTATGGGCACCGTTATACAATCCAATTGAGTGTGTTTGAGTCGGGGCAGATGGTGTACCAGGGTGTTTCGCCCACAGGCGATTTCGACAAGGCCAATACGGCATTCCTTACCAACGGACCGATTATTCCCAATCCGGTGCCTTATACTTGCTTGGTGGAGGACTTTTGATTTAGAACGGTGGCGGGCATTGGATAACGGTTTGCTCGCCCGTGTGCGGATGCGTAAACGAAAGGCTGGTGCAGTGTAGCATCAGCCTTTTTGCGTGATGCCCGTACAGCCGGTCGCCGACAATGGGACTATCCAACCCTTGTGGATGGGCGCAATGTAGGCGCAGTTGGTGGGTACGTCCTGTGTGCGGCTGCAATTCGAGCAAGCACCGTCCGTCGCCGGTTTCCCGCAGTACGCGGTAGTGCGTCCAGGCCTCCTTTCCATGAACAAAATCCACCATTTGCCGCGGCCGGTCGTCGGGATTTGGGCGGAGCGGCAATAGGATTTCGCCTTCGCTTTGCTGTGGCTTGCCTTCGACCCATGCCGTATAGGTTTTGTGTACCTGCCGCTGGGCAAACATTCGTTGTAAGGTCTTGTAGGTGTCGGCGTCTTTGGCCAGCACCAGCAGGCCCGAGGTGTCGAGGTCGAGCCGGTGGACCGCTTTCAGCTGGCTTCCGTAGCGTTGTTGGAGCAGCGTCTCGGCCGATACCGGTTGGATTTTTCCGGGTACCGATAACATTCCCGATGGCTTGTTGACGGCCATCAGCCATGAGTCTTCATACAAAATGGCTAATTCTTTGTCGACGGCAGTTTCGAGCGGGTTTGGCTCTACATTGAGCCCTTGCAGCATAAAGTCGAGAATGGGAGCGCATTTGCTCTGGCAGGCCGGGTAGAAGTGTCCGTGCTCGCGCAATTCGCCGAGAGGCGATTGCCCCCACCAGAACTCGCCCATGGCCAAGGGCGTGTAGTGGTGCAAGTAGGCGTACTGCAGCAGTTTGGGCGCGGCGCAATCGCCTGCGCCTGCCGGCGCCGCCGCGTTGCGGCACTCGGCGAAAATGCGCTGCAACGAGCGCCGTTGTTGCTTTGAGTTGAGAACCGTGTATTGCTCAAACAACCACGTTTGCAAGGCTTCGGAGCATTGCTTTCGCTCCTTTTGCAATGCCGCAATCCGGTTTTCTATAGCGATTTCGGCTTGGCGTGCCCAATCAATCGCTGCCTCGTCCTTCTGCTTGATGCGTTTTAACTCAGCTTTCTCGAACTGGCTCTGTCGGGTTATCTTGTATAAGGTATCTTGGTCGGGCCCGCTTGCACGCAAGGCGTCGCGTTCGGCCTTGTGTCGCTCCATCAATGACTTGTAATCGGCGATGTCTTGCCGACTCTGATTTATAGCACTTTGTACGGCAAGTTTTGCCTCGGCATACGTTTTGCTGTGCTGAAGCTCCTCAATTTGCTGTTTGAGGGCTGTCAGCACTTTTGTTCGCTGTACAAAATACCCGTCGGGTTGTAAGTAGTCAAAAACAGGCGGAACAAACCAGTCGTGGTGAAACGATTGTTGAAGCAAACCCGAAAAAGCGGCCAAGAAACCCGTTTCTCCTTCGGCATTGCGTACGATAAGCACTCCAAACATTTTGCCACGGCTCAACTCGTCGTGCCATGCGGTTTGTGAAGAAAGATATTGTTGGACTTGTTTTGACGCTTGCAACACCCAAGGGTGCGGCTGGTAACAAAAAGGGCAGGTGAATGCGTCAGGTTCGGAATATTCGTCAGAGAATTGCAGCCTGTGAAACATGGCTATGTGCGATCAGCAGTAGTGGCGGATTATTGTAATTTGATACCGCTGAACAAAACGCTGCTCTGGTTTGTTTCGATAGGAGCGTCAAGAAAACTGTTTCGGCTGAGTTGGATTTGGCTCGGTGTTTGTTCTTTGGATTCGGATGTCGCGACAAAACGGATTTGGTCGATACCCGTAGACGAAATCTTGACTCCGTCGCCAGAGTAGGTTTCAATTCGTACCATCAACAGCGAGATAACTGTCAGGCACAAACCGAAAATGGTCATCGAAAGCAAGATTTTTTTCATAATAGTGTGTGTTACATCCGTAACCGACAATTCTCGAAACCGTGACTTGTCTTGGTTTTCAGGTTAGCAATATCGATTACAAAATTATCAAATGTTATTTAAACTTCCTTGAGATTAAACACTTTTAACATTATTTGCCGTTTATTAAACCGATTGCTTTCCATTGCTTTGAACCCGCTGTGCAAGTCAACAACGAAAGTGTCGGCCATACGTATTTGATTTACTTACGTTGCAAAGATAAGGCTTATGTTGTAAAGTTGTTTCATTTGGGGTGATGAGTAGGGTTTTATGTGGAGTAGTGATGGCTAATTGTGTGATATTTAAGTATTTAACGCTGATGTTTGGTGCATTTTTAAGGTGATTTTCGAGTAATTTTAGTATTGTTGATGTAGTAAAATTGTAGTTGTGTAGTAAAAAAAATCGGGAATCCGCTGTTGCAGACTCCCGATTCCCAATCAAATCAAAAAACTATAATGTAATGTGTGTGGCATATTACTTGACAAGGTGGAGGACTTGGCCATCTGCGCGAACAATGTAGTTGCCGCGTCCGAGGCGGGTGATGTCGATGGTGGCCTTGCCGTCTTCGGCTTGCTCGGTTACCAATGCGCGACCAGTCATGTCATAGATGGTGATCAATGCATTTTCGGATACGCCTTTGACTTGAATCTGATCCGTTGCCGGGTTCGGCCAAATCGTCATCGAAGCGGCTTCGTCTGCCTCGCCTTCTGTAATTTGAGTCGGTTGGACAGCCGTTTTCGAATAGTAGACGTTATCGACTTCCATAAATTTGTTTTTGCTACCATTAGTCGCATTCTCGCAAACAATCGAGAAGAGTACATTGCCAGTCTGGCTACCCAGAGTCATACCTTGCGAAGTGAAGGCCGAGAACGGAATGCAAGTGGTTTGCCAGTAACCGTTGCGGGCTACAGCATAGTTTCCGGTCAAAGGAACGCTGTACTCACCGTTGGTTCCAGCAATCTTCACTGCCAAATCGTCGGTGCAATTCGTCTTAATCGCAAAGCAGATGTACCAGTTCTTCACAGCCGACATATCCACGGTCTGGTGTTCGTTGTGGATGCCCCAACCCCACCAGGTTTCGGTGGCGTTCACTGTCCATGAGATGGCACCAGAGCCTTCGTAGGCACCTGTGGTAGTTTTTCCATCGACGCCACTCCATGCGTAAATCTCATTCCAGCGCAAGTCGAAGTAGTTGCCGGTCGGGTTTTCGGCCGAAATGATCCATTTGTCGTACGAAGGTTGCATCAGCTTCCATTGCGAGCATTTCTGGTCGTTGTTCTTCCACATTTTCAGGTCACAAGCCGCAGAACTGTTGTCGGGTACTTCGATGACCATACCGCTATGGCGGTCAACGAACTGGTAGTAGCCGCTGCCTTTATCAACAGCAATGAACTGCTGGTGGTAGGCGCCTTCGGTGTAGGTGTACTGCGAAATCGACGCGCGGTTGTCAGAAGTACTGGTGCAGACTGCGCTGTTCACATCCAACACTTTGCCCGAGTTTACGTTAGTGATGCAATATACGCCGGTGTTGCCATATTCGCTCAACGTCCAAGTTTGCGAAACGGTAGCGTCGAGTTCTTGTTGTTGCAAGTTTACGCTGTTGTTCTTCGAAGCATTTTTAATGCCCCAATACAATTTGCTGTTGTAACCTTGTACCATGTAGGTGCCGGCCAAACCGGTTTTGCCTACCGGGTCGATGGCAATCGACGAGGTTTTGTCGTTCATGCCGTCGGCTACGAGGCAGTCAACATTGCTCGTGTAGGTCTTCTTGGTGCCCGAGCCTTCGCCGTCCCAAATGGTCACTTTGTAGCCTGGGATTACTTTGATTGATGACAGTTGGTCGTTGCCGATACCATACAGACGCAGTTGCCATGCATCGTAGTAGCCTTCAGAGAGCGTAACGGCTACGCCGCCGTAGTTGCAGTCTTGATAGAAGGTGGCATGACCGCATCCGTCGGGTTTGTTGCGCAGTAGCTGCCATTGTTGGGCATTGGTGCCGTTGTTATCGTAGATCTTGACTTGGGCACCGTTGTCGGTGGTTGAGCCGGCCATTTCGAGCGGTTTGCCACAGTGACGTGCGATGAGCTGGAAATAGCCGCTGCCTTTGGCAAACAAGATGAATTCGGCATTCCAGTAGTTTTCGGTTTGCGGATACATCACCAGACCGGTGCCGTTGTCCTTGTTGCCGTAATAAACTTCGACGCGGGTGTTGAGGTTGGAGGCCGGACGGATGTGATAAACACCGGTCGAGGTTTCTTCCAACTCCCATTGCTGGTAGGCTTCGAGGCCTTCGTCGGCCCATTGCACGACTTTGGTGTTGTCGGCCGTTTTGTTGCCGTCGCAGTCCCAGTATTTGCCCGAGTTGCGGTTCTTGATTTTCCAAAGACCGCTCTTGCCGGTCGTACCGTTGGGCACGATTTTGATGGACGAGATTTTGTCGTTCCAGTCGGCACCGACATAATCCTGGTTCGAGGTCCAGGTGACGGAGCTTCCGCCAAAATTGTCGTCGACATAGGCAATCACCTTGTAGCCGGGCAACACCTTGATGGACGAAACCCAGTTGTCGGCGATGCAGCGCGATTGCAGGTCACTCTTCTTGAAGTTGCCTTCGCCCAGGCCGTTGCTTTCGCCGCCGTAGTTGGCGTCTTGGTAAAGCCAGGCTACGGGAGCATCGTCATGGGTGCAGGTGGTGCCACCGCCGCCACCCGAACCGCCGCTGTTGACGGTGGCGTAGGTGCTGTGGTCGGTAATGCTGTTGAGCGAAATGGCGGTCTGTCCCTGCCAATCCACCAGGTTGACGGAGTTGCGGCCGCCGAAGGGCCACATGACGTTGGTGTTGAACGGCGAGTCGCCGTTGTTGACGTTGCCGTAGGTGCCGTTGTTGTTGCAGTCGAACACATCATAGCCCGGGTGGCCGCTGGTGCCGTTGGGGTTGTTGCTGTTCCAACCGCTTAGCGAACGGTCGACGTGCCAGATCAACATGCCGTTCGAAGGCAAACCGTAGTTTTGATATTGCGTCTTGACGCGGTATTCCAAAATGTACCATTCGTTGTTCTTGCTTGTGTTGACGCGGTAGCCCGGCGTGTTCTTGCTGTCCTGCAGGTTGGGGATGGTCACCGTACCCGAAGGCAGGGTCGGAATCGTACACCAGCCCAGCATTTCGCGCTCGTAAGCCGAAAAGAGTGGGGGCGACTGGCTGTCGTTGGAGTAGCAGCCACCGGCCATAGTGTCCCAACTGCCAGGCGAATGGCCGCTGCCGGACGTGATGTAGAAGTCGGGCAGGCCGATTACATGGCCGAACTCATGCGTGAACGTTCCGATGTTGACACGGTTCTTGCCGCTGTTGCCCTTGAGCTCCGACGAACAGCCGTAGCCGTTGATCCATTTGCCGTCGGGCGCGTATTGGTGTTTCCAGTAAATTGAGGAAGCATGCGACCAAATGCAGTTGTCGTCGCCACCCTGGGCACGGTCGTAACCGGCAAAGAAGCAATACACGTTATCGACGATGCCGTCGTTGTCGGTGTCGTATTGGGTAAAGTCGCATCCCTGGGCTTCGATCATCTGGCAGGCGTAATAGACCATGGTCGGCGTGCTTTCACGGGCGGCGGCAGAGGTCATGTTCACTCTTACGGGGCCCCATACGTCGAAGGTGGGTTTGAACTGGTTCCACGACGAAGCCTTGTAGAAATCGGCAGTTGACCCCGTACCATTGAAGTTGGACTGGTTGAGCATGTTGCTGAATTCAGCCTGGCTCTTCGAAAAGCTCTTGTCGGTGAATTCCACCAGGATGACCAGGAACTTGAGGCTGCCCGAGTGGTTGGCGGCACGCAGGCCGTTGTTGTCATTG
>JAGACJ010000043.1 GCA_017614195.1 Paludibacteraceae bacterium | reverse complement strand
TCGTCGGTCAGTTGGGCAAAGGTGACCGGAATGTAGCCGTGCTCGGTGTTGAGCTTCATGACGGCGGCACCCGAGGTCAGACTGAAAATTTTGGCTTCGGGCCAGCGCATCCGGGCCAGCGAAAAGGTAACGTGCTTGATGCGTTTGGCCAGGCCCAGCCCACGGAACTTTTCAGGAACTATCAGACCCGAAGTTGTGACATAATGTTTTCCACCCCAGGTCTCAATGTAGCTGAAACCGGCAAATTCGTCGCCGTATAGGGCAATCACAGCTTTGCCTTCGCGCATTTTCTGTTTCACATATTCGGGGTTGCGTTTGGCAATACCCGTGCCACGCACTTTGGCAGCATCAGCGATGGTGGTCAGAATCGTGTCCACGTAGTTGATGTGGCTCTCGTCTGCAATGTATATTTTAACGTCTTCTGCTTTCATCTCAACTCAAATGTTCAATTAGGTTAGACAAAATGTTAATGATTTCTATGCGGCTGAACCCTTCGCGGGGAATAATTAGAATGGTGTCATCGCCTGCAATTGTGCCGAGAATGGCGTCGGCCGCATGGGCGTCGATTTCTGCTGCAATGCCTCCGGCATATCCCGAACGGGTTTTCATGACGGCCAATTGTCCCGAAAACTCTAAAGAATTGACTCCGATGGTTTTCACGGTATCGGCTTCATTGGTCGGATTGAAGGCTAAGTTCGTCAGTAAATAACGGTACTCTCCATTGTTGTCGAGAGATTTGGTGATTTTTAGTTGTTTCAAATCTCGCGAAAGCGTAGCTTGCGTCACGTCGTAACCTTGCTCTATCATCTTGTTGAGCAATTCCTCCTGATTGCTGATTTTGCAATCTGTGACGACTTGTCTAATGGCATTCAAGCGTTTTACCTTGTTCTTCACTTTTGTATGAATATGTTGGTATTATACAAAATTTGCACACCTTTTTGCGAAAAAGTGTGCAAATTTATGCAAAATTTATTTAGGGTGTATCTTTTTCCCTTATTTTTTTACGATTTTGGCGGTCGCATTGGCGCCTGTAGCCACTACGCGTACAAGGTAAGTGCCGGGTTGCAGATGCCCGATCGAAATGCTTCCATCGGTGGAGCCCTGTTGTAACACACGTCCCGACATATCGCATATCCATACATCAGCTGGTTTTTCGTCGTCGGTGGTTACGAACAACTCGTTTTCGACAGGGTTCGGATAGATTGAGATTTTCAATTCGCCGGCGGCCTTGATTTCGGGTACATCCGTTACGCAATAGTTTACCACTTGGAATCTGGTGTATTGTTTGTTGACAGTGCTGGGTACTGTTCCGTTAATCACATAATTGAAACCTCCCTTGCCGTTACCCGACAAGCCGTAGTTGCAAGCGTGATGAATCCATACGTCTTCGGTTTTGGGCACTTCGATGGCGTTCTCGATAATCATGGGGCGGGCTCCGCAGCGGATAAACACGTCGTACATACCCATCATCGAGGCATAGTGGTGTTTGACGTTGTCAGCCACTTTATAGGCGGCCCAGCCGTTGACCGTTCCGTTGTGGCTCATGTAGTCTGCTTGCGAAGTTACATCGTAAGGCGTTTCGCACTGATAGAAGTAGGTGCGGCCGTATTCTCCGTTCCACAAGGTCTGGTATTCTTGGAAGTGCTCATTGAACAGTCCGTAACAAGTCACATGGTTGCCGTTAACCACCAGTCCGTTTTTCGAAGTGTTTCTTTTCCAGCCTACCCCGGCACCATGGTCGGCACGCCATATCCAGAAGTGGTCGCCAATCACATCGTTCGAATTGATTTCGAGTGCGATATCGGCGTTCACATTGGCGTTTTTTACACCGCCTACGCGGAATATCAAATCGGACAAAACTGTCGGGTTGTCACTATGACGGGTCGATGAGGTGGAAGATCCCGCACGCATCAGATATTTTGAGGAGTAGTAGGTCTCGATAAGCAGACTGGCGACACTGACACCATCCACATCGCCAATCACAACGGCCGCATCGGTATTGGTTTGTGCCGGAACCAGGGTGGCATATCCAGTACCCAAAACGATGGCATTTGCGCGATTGATTTGTAAAGGCACCTCCAACTCGTATATGCCGGGGGTGAAGAACAAGTGCTTGCCGGCCGATAACTGGGCGTTCAGCGTGGCGGCGGTCACACCCGGTTGGGCAACATAGAAATCGTTGAGCAAATCGTAGGTCGTGCCTTCGCCCATGTCGGTTTCGGTGTACGAGATGCCGGTGCATTTGGTGCGCAATGCCGGACGGAATACCTTGTAGCGTCCGTCATTGCCGACAAAAAGGAAGGGTTTCTCGCGAATAATCGGGGTCACTTCCTCGCGGCTGCAAGCGCCCCATTGCGGATTTTTCTGCCAGTTGTCGCTACAAGAGGCTTTGGCCGATTCGCTACCGAAATCGATGCCTTGGTATGCATGGTTCCATCCCGGGATACCGGCCGAACCGGCACCGACCTGCATGTAGCAGTTTCGGGTGTACCATTGTTGTTGCGACCAACCGCTGGCTCCCTTATGAAAATAACAGTCGGCCGAGAATCCGCCGCTGGCCGATTTGCCGAAGTCGTATGACACCTGGCGTTCCGACACGATGCGGCGCATGGGTGCGGCTTGCGAAACGGCCCACCACAAAATCTCGTTATCGGTTTCCGGAACTTTAAAGTTCTCTATCGATCGCCAGAACGAGCAGGTGACGTTATCTCCGCTCAGCGGACAGAGCGACCATACATTGTTGATTTCGACATCGTATGGAAGTGTACCCAAACCGCCGAAGCTCAAGTAGTAAGCGGTTTTTAGCTGCCCGGCTTCGGTGTAATCGCCCGGATGAAAATAGAACGCATAGCGTTTCATCGAAAACTGGTCATACCACATGTTTTCTGCAATACCGTTCAGTTCTGTCGATATTACACTCATGCTATCCGTCGGGCGGTAGATGTACATGTTTTCGCCAAACAAATCCAATTCAAGGCCAAGCAATTCGACTTGCTCGCCGTTGGCGTTGCGAACGTGATAATAGTAGTCGTATAGATTTCCTTCAGGGGTGTCGGTGATTTCGGTATTGGTGTCGAAAGTCGTGACATTGGCCTCTTCGCCGTGCCGGCCGATACTGCGTGTCAAGGTGTAACTCTCTCCATTATCACTGGTTAGTTGAAGTGTAATGGAATTGGAGCCGGGGCTAATAGACGAGGCGTGCGCCGGAAAAGCCGACAGTAGGGTCGCAACCCCCATGAACAAAAGGATTTTTTTCATAATATTAGGTTTTTTGAGAAAGCAAAAGTAAGGAAAAATAAAAAAAGTATTGTACTTTTGCCGTGTAAAAAAATACAACAATAATGCAACAACGCGGAAATTTCTCATCGAAGCTTGGCGTAATCCTTGCTACAGCCGGTTCGGCCGTAGGCTTGGGTAACATCTGGCGGTTTCCGTATGAGGCTGGATCAAGTGGAGGAGGCTCTTTTTTGCTGCTCTACTTGCTATTTGTGTTGTTGTTGGGGGTGCCGGTGATTTTGGCCGAATTCGTGGTTGGTCGCAGTTCGCAGCGCAATGCGTCGGCGGCTTTTCAGGTGTTGGCTCCCAATACCCCTTGGCACTGGGTGGGCAAGATGGGAGTGCTTACCGGGCTGTTAATCAATGGTTTTTATGCGGTTGTCACGGGGTGGACTTTCGCCTATTTGTTCAAATCGCTTACGGGCGGTCTGATGGAGTCTGGGGTTGATTACCAGACGTTGTTCGACAAAATGACCTCCGACACATGGGCGCCTATCGGTTGGATGCTGGTCGTGATGCTTGTGGCTCATACGATTATCCGCAAAGGGGTGAGTGGTGGTATCGAGCGTGCCTCAAAGATCCTGATGCCCCTACTGCTTGTGGTGATGCTTGTGTTGTCGGTTCACTCCTGCATGCTTGCCGGAGCTCCCGAAGGATTGAAGTTTTTGTTTTATCCCGATTTCAGTAAAATTACACCAACCGTTGCTTTTCGTGCGTTGGGGCAGGCATTTTTTTCGCTTAGTTTGGGCATGGGTTGTTTAATCACCTATTCGTCGTATTTCAAACAAGATGTCGATTTGCAACGTTCTGCTCTTCAGATAGCCTTGCTCGACACATTGGTGGCGATTATCGCCGGCATTATCATTTTTCCGGCGGTGTTTACGTTTGGAGTCGAACCCGAAGCAGGACCGGGATTAGTGTTCAAAGTGCTGCCCAATGTTTTTGCCCAAATGGGCTATCCGTTTGTGTGGTCGTCGTTGTTTTATCTGTTGCTTTCGATTGCAGCGCTCACCTCGCTGATTTCGCTGCACGAGGTTGTGACGGCTTATGTGAGCGAGACATGGCATGTGTCGCGCCGTTGGGCGTCGTGGTCGGTTGTGGGGGTGGTGTCGGTATTGGGAGTTTTCAGCTCGTTGTCGTTCGGCTTGCTGAAAGACGTACAATTGTTTGGCCGTACGTTCTTCGATTGGCTTGATTTTATCACCTCGTCGGTTTTCTTGCCGTTGGGCGGCATGCTTATCTCGATTTTTGTGGCATGGAAACTTGACCGTAGCCGGCTCGAAAACGAGTTGGCGGGTAAGGGTCGTTATGCAAAAGCCGTGCTGCCGTTTTTGATATTTATTTTACGCTATATAGCACCCGTTGCCATCTTTGTTATTTTTATAACATCGATTATCGGTGCGTAAATTCGCCTGCCCGTTGCGGGCGATGTGCTGAAAACCGTCTTTCTTAATTTTTTTTGTGTATGAAGAATCATATCAAAGACTTCTTGTATTTTACAAAAGGCGAGCGCCGCGGTGTGGCGGTGTTGTTGATTTTGGTGGGAGTCCTGACGGCGGCCCGTATTGCCGTTGCCCAAAATCTGGCCAAGCGTCCAACGGCTGCATCGGCGGTCAAAACCCAGTCCAAAACTTCTTTCAAGCGCTATGAGGCGCCAGTGTTGCATATTGAGCTCAACACAGCCGACACGCTGCTACTTACCGAGTTGCGCGGTATCGGGCCGGGTTATGCGCGTCGTATCGTCGGTTTCCGGCAACGGTTGGGAGGTTTCTATTGCAAAGAGCAGTTGCTCGATGTGTACGGCTTTACCGACGAAATGTTTGCCAATGTCGAGCAGGACGTTTGGGTAGATGCGTCGAAAATCACCCCGCTTCGTGTCAACCAGTTGGGCATTGCCCAACTCAAGCGTCACCCCTATATCGGGTATTATCAGGCGGTTGCGCTGGTCGCTGCGCGCGATTCGGCCGGAGGCAGGCTCAGCGGCATGCACGACATTCCGCTGAGTCGCGACCTCACTCCCGACGACCTCGAACGACTCCGCCATTACCTGTCGTTTGAATAGGCTTCTTCCCCGGGCCTTCTCTGCCAGAGGAGGGGGGTACGCACGGCTACCGGATGGTGATTTCGATGCGGCGGTTGCGGGCGCGGCCCTCGTCGGTGGTGTTGTCGGCGATGGGGCGGGTGCTGCCGTAGCCGACTGTGGTGATGCGTTCGGCGTCAATCCCTTGCTCCGTCAGATACGATTTCAGGCTGTTGGAGCGGTTGAGCGATAGCTGTTGGTTATAGGCTTCGGAACCGTCGGCGTCGGTGTGACCGCCGATTTCGATGCGCAGTTGCGGGTTAAGCTGCAGCAGGTCCAAAATCTTTTTCAAATCCGTTTTCGAGGCTTCGAAGTCGATTTCGTACGAATCCACCGCAAAATAGATGTTCTC
>JAGACJ010000042.1 GCA_017614195.1 Paludibacteraceae bacterium | reverse complement strand
TTTGCCGGTTTGTTTGTCGTAACCGATATGGGCGTCGAATGTTTTTCCGTCTTTCGATTTGAAACCGCTGATCAAACCGGTGTATCCGTTTTCTGTGATTTGTGCCACCATGTCGAGCGTGACTGTGACGCCGCCGATCGATTTCCAGATAACAAACGGGCAGTTTTGCTCGCGGTTGCTGCATCCGTATGCCTTGTCGTTTTCGCGTAGGCGACTGCCGCAAATCGGGCATTTGTAGTCGGACACCTGCCCGGTCTTGATGGAGTTGCTCATCTGCAATAGGCGTTGCACTTCGGTACGGGTGAAGCCGATGATTTCTTCGGTAAACTGCTGCTTGTCATAATCGTGGACAGCCATCAAATTGAGCTTACGCTCCCAGTCTCCGGTCATGGCCGGGTTGCTGAGAGGAACGTCCTTTGTCAGTTGGTAAATTTGCAGACCGAGTTGTGTCGGTATCAGTTTCTTCTTTTCGCTTACGATGTATTTGCGGTTGTATAGGGTTTCGATGATGGAAGCCCGAGTGGCGGGTGTTCCCAATCCACAGTCTTTCATGGCTTCGACGGCCTCGGGGTCGTCAAGTTGCCTGCCGGCGGTTTCCATACTCTTTAACAGCGATGCTTCGGTAAGCAAGGCGGGCTTTTTTGTCATGCCTTCTTTAACACCCTTTTCGATGACATCTACCATGGCGTTTTTGGGTATGTCGGGCAGCAATTGGCTGTCGTCTTCCTCGTCGTTGTTTTCGTCACCGTTGTTGTCGGTCATTTGCAGCAGGCGCCAGCCGGCGGTCTGGATTTTCGATCCGACGGCGGTCAGGGGCGATTGCTCCGAACCGCTGTCAAATTTATAGGTGAGAACCTCCTTTTTGCATGGTGGTAACAAGGCCATCAGCATTTGCAGGCAGACCATGTCAAATATTTTGCGTTCGTCGGGTGGCAGCCGGTCAATGGTGTCCAGTCCGTAAAAGGTAGGGATGATGGCATGGTGGTCGGTCAGTTTCTTGCTGTCGAACGGCGCTTTGTTCAACCCTTTTGAAGCTAACGTTTCGAGCACCGGTCTCAGTTTTTCGCCGTAAGGCAATTGCGACAGCAGCGGTACCTGTTTTTGCAATTCGGGCACCATGTCGTCGCCGAGGTAGCGGCTGCCTGTGCGCGGATAGGTCAATACCTTGTAGCGTTCATATAGGTTCTGCATCAGATCCAATGTCTTTTGCGCGCTATATCCGTAGCGGCGGTTGGCATCGGCTTGCAGCGAGGTCAAGTCGTAGGGGAGCGGTGCTTTCTCTGTTTTGACTTTCTTTTGTTTGTCGAGGGTCTTGACTTGCGCTCCGATAAGATTCAACAGTGCTTGCGCGGCGTCCGGGGTGTCGAAGCGGTCTGTGCAGCGTGCGTTGAAACTTTGTCCGTTGTATGACAACGTCGCCTGTATGGTGTAAAACGGTTTCGGCTCAAAATTCTGGTGCTCGATATAGCGTTTGCAAATGAGCGCAAGGGTAGGGGTTTGCACGCGTCCGAGCGACAATGGCGTACGCGAGTTGCAACCTAACGTCAAGGCACGCGAGGCATTCATCCCGACCAGCCAGTCGGCTTCGTTGCGGGCTTGTGCCGAAGCGTACAAGTCGTCGTAGTCGGCACCTGGCTTCAGATTTTTGAAACCGTCGAGAATGGCCGCGTCGGTCATCGATGAGATCCACAATCTTCTGAAAGGTTTGTGACAGGCGCTTTCGTTGTAGATGTATCTGAAAATGGCCTCACCTTCGCGACCGGCGTCAGTAGCGCAGATAATCTCTTCGGCATCTTTGAACAATGCCACGATGAGGTCCAATTGCTTTTTGGCACTTGCCTCGCTTGTCGGCAGGTAGGCAAATGTTTGTGGAATGATCGGCAAGTCCTTGATATTCCACTGCTTGTATCCGTAGTAATCGGGTTTTGCCAACTCGACCAAATGTCCGTATGCCCAAGTGACTTGGCATCCGCGTCCTTCAAAATAGCCGTCTTTGCGCCCTGTGATTTGCAGTACACGGGCGATGTCTTTGGCAACTGAAGGTTTTTCGGCGAGTATGACTTTCATGGTAGGTTTAGAATAAAAATCCTCCGAAATAACATTCCGGAGGATTTAAATGTCTGAAAGAGAATATTTTATTTGTTTCTCTTGTAACGCGAGTTGAATTTGTCCACACGACCGGCGGTGTCAACCAACGTAGATTTGCCAGTGTAGAACGGGTGCGAAGTGTTCGAAATATCCAATTTGATCAAAGGATAGGTTTCGCCTTCAAATTCAATGGTTTCTTTCGAGGCAGCGGTCGAACGCGACAAAAACATATCGCCGTTAGACATGTCCTTGAATACTACCGGACGATAGCTTTCGGGATGGATACCTTGTTTCATATTTGTTAGATTTAATTGTTTTTATTCCAAATCGGGCGACAAAGGTAAAAATAAATTTGCAACAATCAAAATAATATTTGTTTTTGTTTTGTATTTCGAACGCTTTTTTTACCTTTGTGTAGCGTGAATACTTTATAATCAGGATGTCGTTATGAAAAAGGAACGTAAATACAAGATCGGTTACGTGTTGAGTGGTGGCGGTGTCAAAGGCTTGGCACATGCCGGTGCGTTGCAGGCGCTCGAAGAGTTCGGTTTCAGACCGAATGTGATTGCGGGTACCAGTGCTGGGGCTATTGCGGCGGTTATGTATGCTTCTGGCATGACACCCCAATCGATTTTGGATACGTTTAAGAGTCGGGCCTTTACCGATTTTGTCTCTCCGTCGATGCCTAAGGCCGGATTTTTGAGTCTTGACAAGTTTCAAGTCTTGCTAAAGAAGATTGTCCCGTATGCAAATATAGAGGATCTGCCGATTCCTGTTTGTGTGGTGGCTTCGGATTTGGATCATGGGCGAAGTGTCGTTTTTCGTGACGGGGCGCTTCCTGAACGGGTCGCTGCATCCGCTTCGGTGCCTATTGTGTTCAAACCTACGGTGATTGACGGGGTGCATTATGTCGACGGCGGGGTGTTCCGCAATTTTCCGGTGCGCGAGATCCGTAATGAGTGCAAGCGTATTATCGGGGTGAATGTCAGCCCGCTTGTCCCGACCGAATATAACCAGAACTTTATTGGCATAGCCGAGCGATCGTATAACTTCATGTTTCGCGCCAATACGATTGAAGACCGCAAACTCTGCGACTTGTTGGTCGAAACGCCGTCTGCGTTGCAATTCGGCACGTTTGACATGAGTCAGCTCGATGACTTGTATAAGCTTGGGTACGAATCCATGGCCGAGCAGTTGCAGCACCTCGACGCCTCGTTTTTCGAAATGGAATGACGAGGGGTGGGGGAGGCGTGTCGGTCGCTCGTTCTCGTTGTACGAAATGTGAGGTCTGCAAAAACAAAAAGTCCTGAATTGCTTCAGGACTCTCTGCGGTGCGGACGAGACTCGAACTCGCGACCTCCGCCGTGACAGGGCGGCATTCTAACCAACTGAACTACCGTACCATTGGTGATTGATTTCTCAAATCGGTTGCAAAGATAGTGCTATTTCTGGTATTTGCAAAACTTTTCGGATACTTTTTTCTAAAAAGATTCGTTTTTTACGAAAAAAGACCGATTCCCCCTACGACAAGGCACCAATCGGGGGTGATTTGGCACATTAGTCTGACAATTTGCCGATCGTAAGTAACCGAAAGCAAGTCGTTGTCGTAGGTTACTTGCATGTCCGTCAAGAAATCGACAGCGGGGCGAGGCATACATTTATATGCGGCCTCTTTGGCACACCATGTGACCAGTGCTTTTTCGCGCATCTGCCACGAAGCGGGCGCGTCTGTCAACTCCGTAGGTTTCATGAATCGTTCGCGGAGCCGTTGGGCGCGGTCCGTATTCACCTCAATGTCGATGCCTACAGGCTGTGTCGGGTGTATGGCTACTGCAATGTAACGTTTGCTATGCGATACGCTGACATAACCGTCAAAGCCTTCGACGAAAGGCGCTCCGTCAGGGTGATGGCTACGCTGGACTTCGTGCCCGAACAAATGGTTGAGCAATAATTGGGCTCCAAGAATTTCGACTTTGCGCGCTTCTGAGCGAACCTCTTCGCCAAAGCCGACAGGTTGCACTAAGGCCTCGAGCGTGGCAGCGTCTTCATCAAACTTGGCCACAAGATAGCGTAGTTGGTTTGTCTGGCCTTGGGCGATTATTTCCATTGGGTTGTCTCCATCAAATGCACGATGTCTTCCTTCATATAGGCAATGACAGGTGCCAACGAATCCTTGTTGGGCTTGTTGTTGAAATAGAGTGCCCCGCGCAAATAGTGGCGGGTGCTGTCGGTCAATACAAATTGAATCGATGAGGCTGTATTACCCTTGATTTCGTATAAAATACCGTAAACCTGTTCGTCAGGGTTCTCGAAAGGCTGTTCTGTGATGGCGTCGGCCTTGATGGTATGTTTGTAAACAAATTCGCGTGCGTCTTCGATTACCTCGTACAAATTGTTTTTGACAGGCATGTAACTGCAATAAATCCGCGCATTGTACAGCGGATAGGCAATGTCGAACCAGTCTTCGTTGTCGTTTTGGCGTACGACGCGCGAAACGTTGTGTGCGTATTCGAATGAGTAGGGGACCGGCTCGTTGTAGCGTTCGTAGTTCTTTTCTTTCAATTCTATCCGAAAATACCCTTTGGGCTTGGGAATCGGATGCGAGCAAGCCGTCAAAACAAGTGCAGCCAAGGATAAACCGATAATTTTATTCAGCGTTTTCATTGGGTTTGATAGTTAGTTTGATGGTTTTGATGCGGCGTTTGTCGGCCGAAACAATGGTAAAACGATATTTTTTGTAGTCGAAAACCTCCTCTTGCTCGGGTATTTCGTCCTTCATCTCCAAAATCAGTCCGGCCAATGTCTCGGCATCACCGATTTCTTTCTCAAAATCAGCCCGATCGATGCCTTCGATTTTGAAAAAATCCGCTAACAGAATTTTGGCGTCAAACAAGTAGTTGTTATCGCCTAATTTAGCGTATAAGTGGTGGTCCGTCTCGTCGTATTCGTCATCGATGTCGCCTACGTTTTCTTCCCAAATGTCTTCCATGGTGATGATGCCGGCGGTGCCGCCAAACTCATCGACTACCACGGCAATGTGGATCTTGTTTTTCTGAAAATCTTCGAGCAATACATTGATGTGCTTCGTTTGTGGAACGAAATAAGCCTTTCGGATTACACTCTGCCAGTGGAAGTCTTCTTCGCCTAAATGTGCCAGAATATCTTTGATATACAAAATGCCGTGTATCTCGTCCAAATCGTCTTTGCATACAGGTATGCGCGAGTAGCCGGCCGTGTTGATCACACGCAGCACTTCGGCGAAACTGTCGGTAATGTCGAGCGAAATGACATCTACACGCGGGGTCATGGCACTCGCGGCGCTGATATTGCCGAACTTGATAATACCTTCGAGCAATTCTTTGTCTTCTTCGATGGCATCTGCCGTCAGGTCGTATGCTTGCGAAATGTCGTCCATTGAAATATTTTGGGCGCTATGTTTTTCGAGTTTCGAAATGTGGTTCGAGGGCTTGACCAACAGCCACGAGAGTGGCCACAATAATTTTTCGCAGACAAACAGGAATCCTGCCGACATGCGTGCAAAACGCAAGGTGTAGTTCGCTGCATAGATTTTGGGCAGATTTTCGCCAAACAACAATAACAGAAATGTAATCAGTACCGTTTCGACAAAGAACAGCAACATGGGGTGCCCTTCAAAATCGAACAACCGGTAGATGAAGTACGATGACAAAATAACGATAGAGACATTGACTAAATTGTTGGCAATCAAAATGGTGGACAACAGACGGTCGGGGTTTTGACGCAGTTTGAGAATGAGTTTGTCGTTAGATGCATTGCTGTTTTCTAACGTTTCGATGTCGCCGGGCGAAAGCGAAAAATAGGCCAACTCCGAAGCCGAGACAATGGCAGAGAGAATGAACAGCACGATCAAAACGAAGGCGAATATCAGGTTGATAATCATAATTCTAATGTATAGGACTTTTTTTTTGCCGAAAAAGCGAAAAACTTCTGCAAATATACACTATTTTTTCAAATATATCGGTAACTTTGCCCCCGACAGTTCGTTAAGACCATCCTGTCGTTAAACAAAACTAGGCTTCTTCTCTCCTTGATTGTACAGAAGTAGCTGTAAAAGAGCTAAAAGAATGTTTGTCATCAAGAACGAAATTCAATTCGACACGGCACATTACCTGAGCGGTTATGTCGGTAAGTGCGCCAACATCCATGGACACCGTTATCGCTTGATTGTCAAGATTGCGCAGGAAGAACTGCACACCGAAGGACACTTGCGGGGCATGGTGGAGGATTTCAGTCACATCAAGAAAGTGTTGCATGACGTAGAGGCGCACTTCGATCACAAACTGCTGATTGAAGACAATGCCGAAGGTCGCCGCGTGGCAGAGGCCCTGAAAGGGTCCGGCTCGGATTTCGCGGTTCTGATGTTTCCTGCCCGTCCGACGGTCGAGGAAATGTCGCGTTACTTGTTCCGCTTGTTGCACGAAAAAGGATTGCCCGTAAGCGAAGTCGAATTGTTCGAAACCCCGACAAACAGTTGCGTGTACAGCGAATGACGACATTCCCGATTATAGAAAAATTTGTCAGTATCGACGGTGAAGGACCTACAGCAGGGGCATTGTCGGTTTTTATCCGCTTTGCCGGCTGTAATTTGCGTTGCTCATGGTGCGACACGTCGTACGCATGGCAGGAAGAACCGCAAACCGAGCATTTGTCGGCTGCCGAGATCGCCAGTTATATCAAAGGTACAGGAATCTCGCATGTTACGCTTACCGGTGGTGAACCGTTGCTGCAAAAAGGTCTGTTTGGCTTGTTGGCGCGTTTGACCGATTACCAGATTCATATAGAAACGAACGGCTCTATACCTATACAACAGTATCGGTTGGACGACAATATCCATTTCGTTGTAGATTACAAATTGCCCGGTAGTGGCGAGGAATCGTCCATGTATTTGCCCAACCTTGCTGCCGTGCAATCGGTTGATGCGTACAAATTTGTGGTGGCCGATCGCGGCGATCTCGACAAGGCGCTACAAGTTATTCGCCAATATGATTTGACAAATCGCTGCCAGGTGTATATCAGTACGGCCTTTGGACGTATCACACCTGCCGAGGTCGTTGAGGTAATGGCTAATCGGAAAATCAATGGTGTAAAATTGCAGTTGCAATTGCATAAATATATTTGGGACATTCAAAAACGAGGTGTATGATAGATAAGGAAAAAATTGCGTTTCACATTCGGGAGATTTTGATTGCGTTGGGCGAAGACCCCGAACGCGAAGGCTTGCGCGAAACGCCAATCCGTGTTGCGCGAATGTACGAGGAACTGTTTCGCGGTATAGATTACACCAACCGCGAAATCGCCGAAAAGTACGCCAAGACATTTGAGGAAGATGATGCCTGTGTCAATCGCGAGGGGTCGTATGTGGTGGTGTCGGATATTCCGGTATTCAGTTTCTGCGAGCATCACATCATGCTGATGTACAATATGACCGTTTCGGTGATATACAAACCCAAAGACAAGATTATCGGATTGAGCAAAATCGCCCGTATCGCCGAAATGGTTGCGCATCGTTTGCAAGTGCAGGAGCGAATTGGCACCGATATTGCCGAGGTAATGCAAATGGCGACAGGTAGCGAGGATGTCGGGGTGCTGATTGAGGGTGAGCATGGTTGTATGACTGCGCGCGGTATCAAGAAACCGGGTGCCAAGACCCGTACCACGTGTTTCAGAGGAATATTCGAATCAGAGCCTTCGGCTCGACAAGAGGCTTTGTGGCTGTTGTCTGGCAAACCCGAATAAGTCGGATACTTGTCATCGCTAACATAAAAAACTCCGGTAACATCAGTTATCGGAGTTTTTTGATTAGAAGCGTTGTCCTTATTTGGCAGGCGGTACTTGGAACAAGGTGGCTTTGAACGTGGTGTTCAAGGTCTGTTTGTTCAAGGTGTACTCGGTGTAGTTGCCGGTTGCCTCATACAAAACCATTTTCGTCAGTTGCAGTGTGGCGGCGTCAAATTGCAGCACAATTTTGGAATAACCGCGCGGCACCTTCTTTTTCTGGGTCAGTGTGTAGATATGCAAGTTCCCCGATTTCTCGTAGCCAACCGTGGCATCGCATTCTTGAGCGATGGCATTGATGTCGCCTTGCACGCAGTAGATCAGTGTATTGCGCAAAGTGCGCATGGGAGACCCCTCTTTGACGTTGTGGTTCAACTTCTTTCCACGCGACATCATGACAAACTGCTTGTCGTTGATAACCAGATAGTCGTCTTTCGGCTCGTTATAGATCATGGTCATCTTTCCGCTTTCATAATAAAGCGTTCCGTTGGAATTGATGGGGTTTTCCATCATTTTGATATGCTTGCTTTGCGAAAACGTGCAAGTGATGTTTTTGGCTTCAGCGTTTTTGTTTTTGATTTTGGTAATCAAATCGGCATCGGCTGCAAATGCGACGTTGGCGCACAAGAGCAAGCTTAAAAATAAGGTTACACTTTTCATATCCAATAGTTATTTGATTAGGTGTACAGACCACCATTGATGGCAATTACCTCGCCATTGATGTAGGCGGCGTCGGGCGAAGCGAGAAATCCGACCAAAGCGGCGATTTCTTCGGGCTCACCAAAACGTTTGGCCGGGATTTGTGCCGATAATGCGGCTTCGTCCAAACCTTCGACCATGTCGGTTTTGACAAAGCCGGGGGCAACCGCATTGACAGTGACTTTTTTGGCAGCCACTTCTTGCGCTAAAGCCTTTGTTGCGGCAATCAAGCCACCTTTCGCGGCCGAATAGTTGGTTTGTCCGGGCAGACCTTTCTGACCCGAAAGAGAAGCGATGTTGATGATGCGGCCGAATTTCTTGACCAGCATGGGCTTGAGCAACGGACGGGTAACATTGTAGAACGAGTGCAAGTTAGTATTGAGCACTTTGAACCAATCTTCTTCTTCCATCCACAGCAGCAAGTTGTCGCGACGGATACCAGCGTTGTTGACCAACACTTCGATGTAACTTCCCTCGTGTTCTGCCTGCCATTTGCCTAAGGCGGCAGCTGTCGCTTCTGTGTCGGCTACGTCGAATTGCAACAATTCACCTTCACCTCCGGCTTGGCGAATCAGATCAAGCGTTTCCTGTGCTTTGGCGGCACCTGCTACATAGTTGATGATGACAGTGTAACCCATTTGGGCCAATTTGAGGCTGATGGCACGGCCAAGACCGCGACTGCCTCCGGTAACTAATGCGTATTTCATATCAATCGTTTATGAATAAATCTTTTGTTGCGGTTTCCATTCCCAATAATTCGGCTACCGTAAAGAAAGACGTCATAGAGACTCCCAATATACCATGAAGGTTTAAATTCTGACCAGTTAAAAATAAATTGGGAATAGGTGTCTTCGGCGTCAAAATCGTCAGCATGGGATTGGTATAGTCTTTGCGAAGTCCGTATGCCGAGCCGAACGAGGTTTTGGTGTAATGTTCGTATGACAACGGGGTGCTGGTAAAGTCCCTGTCGATGGCTTCCGCCAATTGCGGAATGCGTTTGGAGGCCAATTTGACGCAAGCCTCGGTTTTCGCTTGCTTCATGTCCACATACGATTGGCCACGCTTGCCCATCGGAGCGTCTGCCCATTCTGCCACCTCGCGCCATGTCATGGGTGTCAGCAAGTCAATCTGCGTGCAGGTACCGTCGGAAGCGACGGCATCCGGATAGTAGCTGGCTAATACCCGGTCTGTCTTGGTGTCGTCGTAATGCCACAAATCCGCATGGTCATACACATATTTGTTGTGGTTGCAATAGGGAACAAAACCTGGTTTCAGCCGGATATTGGCAGTGAATATGCCAAACGTGTTCTCCATATTGTTAATGCGGTTGCGATAAATTCTCCGCACGTGCGAACTGTTCTTGACCAGCGACAAAGTGTGGGCAGGGTGGGCGTTGGAGATGACCACCTTGCAACCGATACGCTCCTCTCCGTTGATTTCAATTTCGCCAATGGCGCCGTCAATCTCAATTAGTTCTGTCACTTCGGCTTTGAGTCGCAATTCGCCACCCATCGCGCGAATCGATTCGGTCAGCCGTTGGGCAATTTGCTCGCCACCGCCTTTAATACGCCACGCACTCTCGATAAACGAATTGTTGATTTGTGCGTAAGTGTACAAGGGCAGGTTGTCTGACAATTCCATCTTGAGCGAGGTGCCTGCAAGGCAGTCGCGCAATTCAGGGTTCGAAATCGTTTCGCTTAAAAACGTCTTGGCCGATTGGGCAAATAGCGAGGTCGCGTAGAAACTGTCGGCCGAACGAGGTTTGAAGTTGTCGAATATGTGGTCTCCCACCTGTTTGAGAAGCGCGGTGTATTGCTTGATTTCGGCTCTGTATTTTGGAAAAGAGGCAGACATCTGCTCAATGAACTGCTCATGCCCTTGGGCGAAATATACGGTCTTGTCATTGACAGTCACTTCGTCAAAGCAATCGTCCATTCTAACCCAAGGCAAATCAAGCAGGTCAAAATAGTCGAAAAGACGATGCAGCGGTCCTCCGGGTTGTAATCCTCCTACATAGTGGAAACCCGTGTCAAATACATTCTGGCCGCGTTTGAAAGTCTGCAGACAGCCACCTACCACATTGGTGCGTTCGAGTACGCAAACACTCATGCCGTTTTTGGCCAGTGTGTAAGCACACTCCAGACCGCCGAGGCCGCTACCGATTACAACAACATCGTACTTGTTCATGCTTAAGGTTTGAATGTATTATTGCGCTTTTCGATAATTCTTTTGAAAAAATCGAATTTCTGCAATGCGTGAAATACGAAAGGCTCAAAAGTGTAGGCAATCAGAATGGTTGCCGACATACCGATAAGAGTTGTCACTCCTGTCGTCTTAAGCGACGGGTGTGTAGCAAATATGAGAGATGAAACACTGATAATCAATACGATGGCCGATAACAAAATGGCTGCTTTGTGTTGCAGCAGCAACCGGTCTTTGTTGCGCGATTCGGCCAATAGTCCATCCATGATAAAGATGCTGTAATCAACACCGACACCAAAGATGAATGCCGAGATGATGATGTTGATGAGGTTAAATTTGAGTCCGAGGAATACCATCACGCCTTGCACGATATACCAGCTGACTCCCATTGGCAAGAAGGCGATGATGCTCAACAACAAATCTTTGAACGAAAGGAGCAATACGATGAATACGAAAATCGACGAGATCATCAAGACGATATTGAAATCCTCAATCAACACCTTTGCCATGTCTTGTGTATAGTAGAACGGATCGATGACCATCGAGTGACCGCCCTTTTTGAGAATTTGATCGCATACCTCGTTGCGGGTGCCGTAGGGCATCTGTACTTGCGTGAATACCATTTGACGGTCTTTCGCCTTTTCGACCCAGTTCGACATCAAAGCCTCGGGGATAATTCCCGATTCGCTCAAGTTGTCGGGCTCAAAATCGCTGGCAAGCAACTCGAAGAAAGGTTCAAACACCTCCTCGGTAAATCCATGGCGTTTGCCTTGTTTGACGACGGACTGTTTTACGCGTTCGATACGCTCGGGGGTCCAAAACTCGTTCCATCGGTCGATACGAGACTGTTGTTCGGTCGAAGGCAACAGCAAATCAGCGGTATGCGAATATTGGTGAATCAATCCCACCCGTTGGGCAGAGTCAAGTTTCAGGGCAAATTTCTGATTGTTGATGAGCGCCTCGTCGAGCGTCGCTCCCGAAGAGGCAAAATACACTGCGTCCATGCCGTTTGATGTCTTTTCGGCGAGCAGCCTGCCGGACTTAACGACTTTGGGGTTGTAGTAGCCGATGTTTTTCAGGTCGGCATCGAACTCAACCTTCCAACAGAATGCAATGCAAATCAAGCAGATAATTCCAAAGATTGAGACAAACACCGGTTTCTGGTCAAGAGGGTATGAGTTGATTTTGTCTAACAGTTTGAATGCTTTGTCGGAACGGCGGTTGTTCTCCAATTTCATAAAATGCGGTAAGAATACTAATCCGAAGAAGGTCGTTCCAATCAACGAGAAGGTGGCGAACATGCCAAAATCATTCAATAATTCAGAGTCAATGAACATCAGGCCCATAAAGGCTCCAATCGTAGTCAAACAACCCAAAATGACCGGTTTTGTCTGATCGCGCAGTACCTTAATCGGATCATCCACATATTTGTAGTGGGTGAGAAGGTGCAAACAGTAACTCAATGCCACACCGAGTACAATGGCACCTAAGCCGATGGCCATCAGCGACATACGGTCTTTGATCAGCCATACCCAGAAAAGTGCGGACAACACACCATACCCAAGGGGGGTCAATAACATCCATAGCGATGAATAGTTCTTGAAGCAGAACATCAGCATTAAAAGCGCCAAGGTCAAGGACAGCCCGATTGTCAGCACCAAGTCCGACTTGATTTGTCGTGAGTTGAAAACACTTTGAATCGGCGCGCCGTGAAACAAAACCTGCACATCGGTATACTCGGCTTCGGTTTGAGCGATTGCCCGCTCAATTTCATTAACCAGTCTCGTGCCTATTTTTGAATCGAATCCGGTAAAGTTGGGCGACAGAAACGCGATGGCTACCGTCGAGTCTTTGGTGAAGAAATGTCCGTCGATGATTTTGTAACTGCCTCCTAAGGCCGAGGAGGCCATGCCGGCTTTGGATTTGAACGCCTCGCGCATACGCAGCGGGTCTTGTCGCACCAATTCGAACGAATACATACCCGTGGCCGATTGCACGTCCTCAAAGTTGTCGGCCATTGCTCCGGCGATGTATGAATCAGAACAGATGGAATCGAGCTTGGCGTAATCGTTCTGCTCGAACAAGATAGGCAAGTGTCCGTAGAGGTATTCCAAGCCGTCGTACAACAGCGTTTCGTCCAACTGATACATCAAATCCTCCACATACTCGGTTTGGGAATCGTGTTCCTGTAACGAGTCAGCGAACAGATCGCAAGCGGCTGACAGCGTTTCGTAATCCGCCGTGCACCCGTCTTTGGCTGTGAATAGAACAAAAATCTTGTCTTTGACTTTCAGGTTTTCAAAAACAAGTTGCTCCTCGGCATTTTCTTCGTTCTTGCCGAGCAGTTTCGAAATGTCTTCCTCGAACTTGATTTGAAATCCGAAAAAGGCGAATACCAACGTGGATACAATCATCAGCACATACATCAGTGCCTTGTGATCCTCGAAATAATTATATAGTCGGATAAAAAAATCGGTCATGGTCAAATAATGGTCAGTCAGGCGGTCATGACTTCGGCTTTCAACTCAAGATAGGTTTTGTCCTCGTGATAGAGCGTGGCTCTCAATTTCCACGATTGACCCGGCTCAATTGGGGTCAGTTGTGCGCGCAGCGACAACCGGGGACATTCTCCTGGGGTTACCAATGCCGTGAATTTACATTGCGAAATGGCATTCAAAAACAACTTGCGGCCTGCCATTTCTTCGGCGCAAGAGCGAATCATTCCAATGTTGCAGACCCCGGGCGCAACCGCTTTTTCCGGAAAGTGTCCCTGATACACCTCGCAATCGGGGTTCAGTTGTAATTCAAAGACAGTGGCGTCTGCCTGTTCTTCTTTCGAAAGTATAGTAAAAAAGGGAGTCTTAAACATAAATTACATCCATTTGGCACGCCATGCTCTTACAAAGTCGGGCGTGGATAATTCAAATTCTCCTTCGTTTGTCACGAAAAGTTGGGTCGATGTCGCCGTCAGTATCAGTTCGTTGTCGCTTTCGCGCCAGATGGCGTATTCGAACATCAGTTTGGCCGATTCGGTCGGGATGTAGGTGGTTTCGATGCGCAGCACATCGTCGAGGTGCGCATTTTTCTTGTAACTCAAATGTAAATCCACCACGGGGACGACATAGCCGTTGCGGAAGATGTACATGTATTCCAGTCCGAATTGGCGGCCGAATTCCTCGCGTCCAAGTTCCAAATATTTGACATAGTTGCCATGCCACACCATTTGTATGGCGTCCACTTCGAAAAAGGGCACCTGATGACGTATGACACTTGTTAGTTTTTTCGCTTGGGCATTAGACATCTCAATCGTTTTGAATGAAAATCTTCATTTGGCAACTAGCCACAGGTTTGCCTTCCAACGTGGTTTCTGCTTGAATGAGCGTAACCCCCATGATTTCTGAAACCACCTGGATATGTGTGTGTATCATATTGCCGGCTTCCGGTAGACGATAGGCCGCAAATTTGCGAATCTCGCCGATAAATCCTAAGGGGGCTTTTTTGCCGGCGAGGTAGTGCGGATAACCCGCAAAAGCCGCGGCTGATTGAGCAATGTGTTCAATCAGCCCCGGCTCCGTAAATAGGTTATCCGAGCAAAAGCAATTGTCAGGCTTGATTTGCAAGGCGGTCTCTGCTTCGGTTTCGGTGGCCTTGAACAGGTGCGACACCATTACCATGGGCGGACGTTGCGGAATAAGTCCGTACAATTGTTCCCCCTCGAACAATGCTTGCGACATCATTACTTTTCGATGTTGTCGTAAATAAAGTCGTACAGCAAGCTAAATGTCTTCAACGATGCGATTTGGCTGTTTTGGATTTTTACTTTGAATTCGCTTTCAATCAAAGCAACCATATCAACCAAACTCAAGCTGTCCAACTTCAAAGTTCTTTTGATGTCAGCGTCCGGAGTGATGGTTTCGGGTTCAACTTCAAATTCTTCAACCAAAACGGCGTTGATTTTTTCGATTAATTCAGCTTTTTCCATTTGTGTGTATTTTATGAAAGTTTGTAATTATAAATTCTTGACAATCAGCGTAGAGTTAGTTCCTCCGAAACCAAACGAGTTGGTCAGGAACATATCAAAGTTTTTCTCGATGCGCTTTGCCGGGATTTTCAATTTGGCAGAGTCTTCATCCGGATTTTCGAAGTTGATGTTCGGGGCAATGAAACCGTTTTTCATCATCAAGATAGAATAGATGGTCTCGCTGGCTCCAGCCATCCACATTTCGTGACCGGTTTGTGATTTGGTCGAGGTCACTTCGGGACAAGCGTCGCCAAATACATTGAAGATTGCCTTGGCCTCTTGTGTGTCACCCACCTTGGTCGAGGTGGCGTGCGCGTTGATATAGCCGATTTCGTTGAGTTTGACGCCAGATTGTTGCAGTGCCATTTCCAAAGAACGGGTGGGGCCGTCAACATTTGGGGTCGAGATGTGGTCCCCATTAGACGAGAATCCCCAGCCAAGCACTTCGGCAATGATGGGCGCTCCACGTTTTACGGCCGACTCATAGCTTTCGATGATTACGGTTGCGGCGCCGCCTCCCGGAACCAATCCGTCACGGTCACGGTCAAACGGACGTGAGGCTTTGGTGGGCTCGCTTTCGCGAATGGAGAACGCGCTGATGCCGTCGAAACTGCCGACTGCGTAGGGATTGACTTCCTGAGCGCCACCGCAGACTATCATGTCTTGCAAGCCGTTGCGGATGAGCAATGCGCCCAAGCCGATGGCGTGTGACGAACTGGCACAAGCGCCCGAAACCGTTAAGTTGATACCTTTGAGACGGTAAATGCACGACAAGTTCATCGTTACAGTAGAGTTCATCGACTGGAAGATGCCGCCCGAACCGATAAGGGTGGTGTCGTGTTTCTCGAACATGGTCTGGCAGCTTTTGTAAACGGGTTCTGCGCTACTGTCGTTTCCGTAGAGCAATCCAACGATGTGGCTGTCCAAATAATCTTGGTCGATTTTAGCGTTTTTCAAGGCTTCTGCAGTGGCTACATAAGCATATTTGGCCTGTTCCGGCATGAATGCGCGCTGGCTACGGCTGAGCACACCTTTCAAATCGGGAGTTTCCATGTGTGAAGTTAATGCAGATCTAAAACCCAAATCTTTGCGCGCTTGGTCGAAAATAATGCCTGAAACACCGTTGTACAAAGATTCTTTTACAGCATCAAGGCCATTTCCAAGGCAGGAGTAGATACCCATACCTGTAATGACAACTCTTCTGTTCGTCATAATTCGTGTATTATTAGAGTAGATTAATAATTTTCAACAAAACATGGTTTGTCAAAGACGCCGCAAAGTTAGTCATTTTTTCTCTATCTTAAAATCTTTTTTATCGGATAAAATATTAACAATGTATAATGCCAATGAAAAATTCTCCTGCACAGGCGTGTCCTAAAAATGTTCTTCCTGTCCTTCTACTCTAATTGTCGGACGATTTGGAAGATTTCGTTTTTTTTGAATTTTTTATGATAGATTGTGTGCAAATTATCGTACATTTGCATTCGTATCCAGTGTCGTTGTGTACCAGTCGGCGCTGTTTTTTTAGATTGTATGGAAAAAGTAGGCTATGCGTTAGGAATGAGTATCGGGAATAACTTGCTGTCTTCGGGCATTGCAGGAGTGAATCTCGAGCAGTTTACAAAAGGGGTTCAGGATGTGTTGGAACACAAGACGACCGATATGACACCGCAAGAGGCGAAGACCGTTTTGGATGATTTCTTTCAGGCCTTGGCCAATAAAATCAATGCGCAAAATATTGAGGTGGGACGCGCCTTTTTGGAGAAAAACAAAAAAGAAGAAGGGGTGGTGGTGCTTCCCAGCGGTTTGCAATATAAAGTGCTGACAGCCGGCAAAGGCCGCAAGCCGTCCGCGACAGACCGAGTCCGTTGCCACTATACCGGAAGCTTGATTGATGGAACTGTTTTTGATAGTTCTGTTGAACGCGGAGAACCGGCAGTGTTCGGTGTAAATCAGGTGATTGCCGGATGGATTGAGGCATTGCAACTGATGGAGGAGGGTGCAAAATGGCGCCTGTTTATCCCGTCTGAATTGGCATACGGCGAGCGTGGCGCGGGTGCAGCCATTCCTCCTCATGCCACATTGATTTTTGATGTTGAACTTTTAAAGGTACTCTGATGAAAAAACTATTGATTGTTGCGCTTGTATTGCTGGCGGGTGTTGCTTCCGTAGAGGCAAAGTCAAAAAAAACGAAATCCCAAGCGGACGGGGAGGCACCGGTAATTGCTGTTTCGCAGGTGTCTTTGGCCAATGAGACCGATTCGGCATTGTATGCGTTGGGAATCAACCTTGCGACGAATTTGTCGGTACAACTCAATCAGGTTTTCGGAGAAAACACTTCGAAAGAGAAATTCTTGGCTGCCTTTTCCGAGGTTTTGGGCGATAAACAAGTCGTTACTCAAATGACCCCCGAAGCCGCCAATGAATTCCTTAATAATTATATGCGTAAGTTGCAGGAGGCTGAGACCGCCAAATACATTGAGGCTGAAAAACAGTTCCTTGATGAGAATCGTAAGCGCGAAGGCGTTGTGGAGACCGCGACTGGCTTGCAATATCAGGTAATTCGTATGGGTGATGGTCCGAAACCTACCGCGGCCGACCGTGTGTCGGTGCACTACGAAGGCACGTTGCTCGACGGTACAAAATTCGACAGTTCGTACGATCGTGGCGAACCGCTGACCATTCCGTTGGCCAATGTGATTCCCGGTTGGACTGAAGGAGTGCAGTTGATGCCCGTGGGTTCGAAGTTCGTGTTCTATATTCCTTACGCATTGGGCTATGGTCCTCAAGGAGCCGGCGGTGCAATTCCTCCTTATTCCACACTTATTTTTGAAGTGGAGTTGTTGTCAATTGAATAAATCATATAATATTACATCGAAATGAAAAAATTAGTATTGTTTACAGCAGCGGCAGCTGCTTTGGTGCTTGGCTCTTGCGGATCGCGTTCCGTTAAAATTGAGTCAGATGTGGATTCGCTTTCGTATGCGTTGGGTGCTGCTCAAAGTGGATTGAAAATGCAATTGTCTAATCAGATTGACACCGCTTACATCAGTGAGTTCCTCCGTGGTGCGCAAGACGTGATGTTGTCGGATAGCAAGGCTAAAGAAGCATACGCCGTGGGCGCGCAGTTCGGATCGTGGGCCAAAAACAATTTGGATCAGGCTGGGCAGTTTTTCTTTGATGGCGATTCGACCAAGTCCATCGACAAGGCGGTTTATTTTGCAGCCATTATGTCTCTCTTGCAAAATGAGGATTTGTTAATCGAAAGCAGCGAGGCTCAAGAATATCTCAACGAAAAACAACTTGAGGCCAGACGCCAAAAGATTGAAAAAGAGTATGGTGACTACAAGATTGAATGTATTGCCTATCTCGAGGAAAACAAAAAACGCGAGAATGTGATTGAAACCGAATCTGGTTTGCAGTATGTGGTTAACAAAATGGGCAAGGGTGCTACTCCCGGACCGCTGGATACGGTAGTGGTTGAATATAAAGGCCAGTTGATTGATGGTACCGTGTTCGACGATTCTTCGCGTAGAGGCAAGGCTGTCCCAATGCCTTTGCAACGTGTTGTTACTGGCTGGCAGGAAGGTTTGTCGTTGATGCCGGTTGGATCAGACTTTACCCTGTACATTCCGTACGAATTGGGTTATGGCGATATGCCGCAAGGCAGCATCAAACCTTTCTCCACCTTGATTTTTGATGTCAAGCTTGTTGACATCAAACCTTATGTGGAAAAAACTGTTCAAGAGTAAAGAATTCCTCAGAGTGTCCTATCCGAACAGGGTAGGACATTCTTTTTAGTAAGCTATACAATAGTCGGATGGATAAACTGGATAAAGACATATTGCGTGTGATTGTTAACAACGCGCGCATCCCTTTTGCTGATGTGGCCGAGACCTGCGGCGTTTCGCGTGCTGCGGTGCACCAGCGTGTACAAAAGATGGTTGACAGTGGCCTGATCGAAGGCTCTGGCTATCATGTGAATGCCCGAAAGATCGGTTACAGCACTTGTGCCTATATCGGAATCCGTTTGGAAAAGGGGTCGATGTACAAAGAGGTGGTTCCTCAGTTGACTGAAATTCCCGAAATTACCGAATGCCACTTTACAACAGGCGCTTATACGGTGCTCATCAAGTTGTTCGCTCGCGATAACGAGCATCTGATGGTGTTGCTCAATGATAAGATTCAAGGCATTCCCGGTGTGGTTTCGACCGAAACGCTGATTTCGCTTGACTGTGGATTGCGGCGCGAATTGCCGATTGATTGAAAGATTGCAAGAATAAAAAAACTCAGGCTCAGGGCCTGAGTTTTTTTTTTTATTTCTGGTGAAGCGGGTTATTTCGCACGCTCCATATAGGTACCGTCTTCGGTATTGATTTTGATTTTGTCGCCGGTGTTGATGAAAAGCGGTACGCGAACGGTAGCGCCGGTTTCAACGGTGGCGGGTTTCAGGGTGTTGGTGGCGGTGTCGCCTTTCAATCCCGGTTCGGTATAGGTTACCTCCAAAACAACCGAGTTGGGCATATCTGCATACAAGAAGGTCTCGGTGTCGGCATGGAACACGCACTCGATTTCTTGTCCGTCTTTCATAAAATCAACGCCGTTAATCATTTCGCCCGGAACACTGATTTGCTCATACGACTCGGTGTCCATCAAGTTGTAACCCATGTCGTCTTTGTAAAGGAACTGATAAGGACGACGCTCTACGCGGGCTACATTGATACGGATACCAGCGTCGAAACGTTCTTCCAAAACCAAACCCGTTTTTACATTTTTCAGTTTGACGCGAACGAATGTGTTGCCTTTACCCGGTTTAACGTGCAAGAAGTTGATTACATAGTACAAGTCGCCTTTGTGCTCGATGCACATGCCTGTCTTAAAATCTGCGGTTGTTGCCATAAAAATATTGTGTTTGTTTGAATAATCCGTCGCAAAGGTAGTTATTTTTTTGAAAGTTTCGGCTTTTTATGGTGTAAAAATTTGGTTGTTTCAATTTTAAGCAGTATTTTTGCAGCGATTTGAGGGGAGCGTATGGTCCCCTTGCTTTTTTGTAATACCTTTCGAATGATAGATAAAAATATCGTATCCGCAATTGTGCAAGAGCAAGTGGAAAAACTCGGTTGCTACTTGGTTGACGTCGTAGTAAGCGCTGATAATCGCATTGTCGTCGAAATTGATTCCGACGACAATGTGGATATTGACACCTGCGTGCAGTTGAGCAGATATGTCGAGTCGAAACTCGATCGCGATGTGGAGGACTACGAGTTGGAAGTCGGTTCCTGCGGTTTGACCGCACCGTTCAAGGTTAAACGTCAGTACGACAAAAACATCGGTAACGAAATCGAGGTGCTCGCTGAAGGGAAAAAATGGACGGGTGTGCTCGAGTCTGTCAATGAAACAGGTTTCGACTTGCGTTTCGAGCAAAAAAACAAGGACACGCGCAAAAAAGAGGAAGTGGTCAAACACTTCGATTTTGATGAAATTAAATACGCAAAATATAATCTAAAATTCAATTAATCAAAGCAATGGCTAAAGATTCAACGAAGTCTCTCAACCTAATCGAGACTTTTTCTGAGTTTAAAGAACTTAAGAACATCGACAAATCGACAATGATCAGTGTCTTGGAAGAGTCCTTCCGCAACGTGATTGCCAAAATGTATGGCACTGACGAGAATATCAGCGTGATTGTGAATCCCGATAAGGGAGACTGCGAAATCTGGCGCGAGCGTGCGGTGGTAGCTGACGGCGAAGTGGAGAACGCAAATTTGCAAATCGGTTTGACCGAAGCGCGTGCCATTGACCCCGATTGCGAAATCGGTGAGGATGTAACCGACTCGATTGACTTCCGCGCCTTTGGCCGTCGCGCCGTGTTGACCTTGCGTCAAACCTTGTCTTCTAAAATCATGGAACTGCAAAAAGAAGCAGTGTATGACAAATACAAAGACATGGTGGGCCAAGTCGTTTATGGCGAGGTGTATCAGGTATGGAAACGCGAGGTGCTGTTGATTGACGCTGACAACAACGAAATGTTGTTGCCCAAGTCGGAGCAGATTCCTTCGGATTTCTTCCGCAAAGGCGATACTGTCAAGGCCGTAGTGGTACAAGTTGATAACAAAAACAACAACTTGAAAATTATCGTGTCGCGTACCGCGGATATTTTCCTGCAACGTTTGTTCGAATTGGAAATTCCTGAGATTCAAGAGGGTATCATCAATATCAAAGCCATTGCCCGTATTCCGGGTGAGCGCGCTAAGATTGCCGTTGAGTCTATTGACGACCGTATCGATCCCGTTGGTTCCTGTGTCGGCGTGAAAGGATCGCGTATCCATGGTATTGTGCGTGAATTGCGCAACGAAAACATCGATGTAATTAACTATACTTCGAATATGTCGCTCTTGATTACCCGAGCCTTGAGCCCGGCTAAGATTGTGAGCGTGACTTTGGACGAAGCCCGCAAACATGCCGAAGTGTGCCTC
>JAGACJ010000041.1 GCA_017614195.1 Paludibacteraceae bacterium | reverse complement strand
CCGCGTGGATTTGGGGTACTGATGACCCGCTTATCAATATTGTCAAACCGCCGGTCCAGGATCCAAGTAATAATATCAAGTGTTATGAAAATATTAACCAAAATTTTTGCTGTTTTGTTCTTGTGTCTATTGTTTTCTTGCACAAGTGAGTCTGATGAGCCGGAGCATAGGATTACTATAGTTGAATTTACCGAAGAAACGGATGCTGATTATGTTTTTGGAGTGATTGAAACGAAGGGAGGGTGTATATCTCCAAGAATGGGAGATCAATTTAGAGAGCGGTTAATCAACGGAGAGAGTCCGTATATCCAATTACATAACAAAAAGTATTGTGTTAATGGAATTCTAATTAGGAGTGATAACTCTGTTCTTACAAATGTCACATGGGAAGAGTGGAGAAAGAAAGATTGTGATTTCATGGACGAATTTTGTGCACAAAAAGAAAACAAAAAAGCATTTGGCAAATTGTATCTTATTGGAATGTCCCGAATTGGCCTTGACAAAGGACATAGTAAGATCGACGACGAAATAATCCAAAAACTCAACGCCCTTATCGACAGTGGCGATATCGAGCAGTACCGCGTGGATTTGGGCTATTGAGAAATTTGCCTGGTAGAAATAAAAAGAGAACGTCAAAAATCTGACGTTCTCTTTTTTGTTGGTCGGGATGACAAGATTCGAACTTGCGACCACGCGCCCCCCAGACGCGTACTCTAACCGGGCTGAGCTACATCCCGCACTTTGATTTTGCTTTGGTCGGGGTTACAAGATTCGAACTTGCGACCTCTACGTCCCGAACGTAGCGCGCTACCAACTGCGCCAAACCCCGTAGCACCTTTTCCAAAATGCGTGGCAAAATTACAAAGTTTTTTTCGTTGTGCAAATTAAAATCGAAAAAATGTTTACCTTTGCTCGATAAATTTACGATATGAAGCGATTTGTTCCTCACTTGACCGCCATCTTGGTGTTCCTTTTGATTACCTTCGGTTTTTTGTCGCCCTTGTTAGAGGGCAAACAGATTTTAGGCGATGATACCCGTCATTTCTTGGGTATGACCAAAGAAATTTCGGATTACAATGCCACACACGACGATCCGGCCTTGTGGACGGGTTCGATGTTCGGCGGTATGCCTGCCTATCAGATCAACATGGAGCAGCCGACCAATGTGCTGACATACGTCGATCGGGTGCTGCGCTTGTTGCCCAACGCCTCGTATCGCGTGTTTTTGTATTTGTTGGGCTTCTATTTGTTGTTACTGGCGTTCGGCCTCAACCCATGGCTGTCTATCGCAGGGGCAATCGGCTTTGCGTTTGGCTCGTATAACTTGATTATCATAGTGGCAGGGCACAACACCAAGGCTGTTCCCATTGCCTATATGGCACCGATTATCGGCAGTATCTGGCTGGCTTTTCGCAAAAACCCATACGTCGGAGCAGCCTTGTTGGCGTTGTTTCTCGGTCTCGAACTGCAAGCCAACCATGTGCAGATTACTTACTATACATTATTCGTTGTGCTCTGTCTCGGACTTTCGGAGCTGATATATACCATCCTTGACCGAAACGCCGACAGTTGGAAATCATTTGGCAAAACACTCGGTCTGTTAGTTGTCGGAGCCATGGTTGCCGTCGGACTTAACGCCACCCGTCTGATGACTACCGCCGAATATGTGAAGGCCACCATGCGTGGCGAAAGCAATGGCCTTACGGTCGAAGGCAGCGATCAGCACGGACTCAATAAAGACTACATCACCGCTTGGAGTTACGGCATTGGCGAGACCTTCACCCTGTTGATCCCAGATTTCAAAGGCGGGCCGTCGGCAGGAACCCTGTCGGCCGATTCGCATACCGGTCGTGCCATCCAAAAAATGAGCGGTTACCCCGAAGGCCAGTCCCTGTCTTCGAGCCAGAAACGGCGCATCGAAAAGAGTGGCGCGAATTTCCGCCCGCGCAATATGCACGAGTTGATGTACACCTATCAACTGCCTTTGTATTGGGGAACGCAACCCTTTACCGCCGGTCCTGTGTATGCAGGAGCAATTATCTGTTTTCTGTTCCTGCTCGGGCTCCTGCTTGTGCCGGGTCGCGAGCGTTGGTGGCTGTTAGGTGCTGCGGTACTCGGCATCGTGCTTTCGTGGGGAAAGAACTTTATGCCGCTGACCTCGTTCTTTATTGACTATGTTCCGATGTACGGCAAATTCCGCACGGTGTCGATGACCCTGACCATTACCTGCCTTGCCATGGCGTTGTTGGCCATGCTGGCTGTACGCGAATGGGTCAAAGACGGTGTCGATGACCAAAAACGTCTTAAGGCTCTCTATATTGCTGGAGGCATTACCGGCGGACTATGCCTGTTGTTTGCATTGTTTCCGTCGTTAGCGGGCGATTTCGTTTCTGAACGCGATGCCATGTACACGGGTCAAATGTCGTTCTTGCAAGAGACCTTGCCACTCGACCGCGCCGCCTTGCTCCGCGCTGACGCATTCCGATCGCTTTGCCTGATTGCCGCTGCAGTGGTGCTGATGTGGCTGTATGCAAAAAAACGCATGGTCAAAAAGCCGGCGTTTACCGTCGGCCTCATTCTTCTGATATCGGTTGACGTACTTCCAGTGGCACACCGATACCTTAACAGTTCGAATTTCGTGGACAAAAAAGCCTCCGAAAACGCCTTTGTCGCAACGGCCGCCGACAAAGCGATCTTGTCTGACAAAAACGGTGAGTTCCGCGTCCTGAATCTGAACAGCGACATCTTTAATACGTCCGAACACTCGTATTTTTACAAAACCGTGGGCGGATATAGCGCAGTCAAACTGCGTCGTTATCAAGAGTTGATTGATTTGTCGCTCGTGCCCGAAATCGAGCGTCTGATTGACGGGCTGAACAAAATCAGAACGCAGTCCCAACTCGACAGCTTGATGGCTACGGCCAACATCCTCAATATGCTCAACACCCGTTATGTGGTGGTTAACAATGATGCCGAGCCGTTGTATAACTCTGCTGCCTTCGGCAACGCATGGCTGGTGAGCGCTGTGAGCGAAACACCCGACGCAGATGCCGAAATCGCAGCCTTGAGCACAGTAGGGTTGCAAGATACCTTGGTACTGTGTGCCGATGAGGCAGCCAAGCTGCAAAACCGCTCGTTCGACACCACGAGGGCTTCGATTGTACAGACATCGTACAGTCCTAACGAGTTGACATACGCCTACGAGGCGGACAGTCCCCAACTAGCGGTGTTTTCCGAAATCTATTACTACACCGGTTGGCATGCGTATGTTGATGAGGAGGAAGTCCCCATCATACGGGGCAACTGGTTGCTAAGGGCTTGTGAGTTGCCGTCCGGCAGGCATACGGTGACACTCAAATTCACCCCCGAATCGTACAGCCTTGGCGTAAAATTATCGCTAATTTGCTCTATCCTATTGACTTTGGCAATTTTAGGTATTATCTTTGTGCCAATTTTGGCTAAAAAAAAGGCAAAGCACCAGTCGTAATATGAAAAATCCGGGCGTCAGTTCGCATCATCTTATCCATTCGCACCTGATTTCTGTAATCAGTATTTCGCTCGTATTGCTGCTGGTGGGCATTATGGCCGTTATCTTGCGGTTTGCCGGCGATCTTTCGACCTATGTGCGCGAAAACCTGACCATTTCGGTCGTGTTGGCCGATGGCGTCAAGGATGCCGACGTGCACAAGATGGTCAAGAAACTTGATGCCGAGCCGTATGTCAAGTCCTCGCGGTTTATCGATCGCGAAACCGCTTTGGCCGAACTGACCGAAGAATTGGGCCAGAATCCGATGGAAATCCTTGACTATAATCCTTTGCGCGAGTCGGTCGAGCTCAAGCTCAACTCGGCCTACACCCAGTCCGACAGCGTAGCGGTCATCGACAGTCTGCTTTCGGCATTGCCCGGTGTCGAGGACGTTATTTACCAAAAAGACCTGATAGACCAGGTCAACACCAATGTCAAAGACATCACGCTGATTCTGGTGGGCTTCTCCATCTTACTGCTGTTGATTTCGTATGCGTTGGTAAGCAACACCGTGCGCCTGTCGGTCTATGCCAAGCGTTTCCTGATCCATACCATGCAGCTGGTGGGTGCCACCGGTGCGTTCATTTGCCGTCCGTTTGTCTGGCGCGGAGTGGTTATCGGTTTCTTGTCAGCATTGTTGGCGATTGCCATGCTCTGCTCGGGATTGTATTGGCTCAGCACCCAGACCCAAGGGCTGTTTACGATCGGCCGCATCAACAGTTTGGCCGGCATCTTCGCTCTGTTGGTGGTGTTGGGGATTGTTATCACATTGATTTCCACTGCATTGTCAGTTTCAAGATATTTGCGCTCAAGTAGCGACGAATTATACAAAATGTAGATTTATGAGTTTGAAAGAACAAAATTCCGCTGATTTGGAAGGCTTGCGTTATCGCCTTGGTCGCAAAAACCTCTTGTTTATCGCCGCCGGATTGATAGTCGTGATCCTTGGTTTTGTCTTGATGATGGTTGGCCCTGATTCGGGCGAAGGGGTTTTCGAACCCGATATTTTCAGTTTCCGCCGCATTGTGGTGGCTCCGCTGATTGTGTTTTTCGGATACATGTTCATTGTGCTGGCTATTTTTTTGCCGTTCAATAAAAAACAAAATAACGAAGCCTGATGGAATGGTTTGAAGCGCTTATTCTGGGGTTGGTCCAGGGATTGACCGAGTTTTTGCCGGTGTCGAGCAGCGGCCATCTCGAAATCGGTCAGGCATTGTTGGGCACTTCTGGCGAAGAGAATCTGACGTTTACCGTGACGGTGCATATCGCTACGGTCTTAAGCACGCTGATTGTCTTTCGCCGTCAAATCTGGCAACTGCTCAAAGGGTGTTTTGTGCAAGGAGAGTCTGACGGTTTTATGAACGAAGAGCGAACATACGTCGCCAAGATTCTCGTGTCGATGATACCCGTTTTCGTGGTAGGAATGTTTTTCAAAGATGAGGTGGAGGCTTTTTTTGGAAACGGACTCATGGTGGTCGGCATTTGTCTGCTTGTGACTGCCTCGCTGCTTGCTTTCGCCCATTTTGCCAAACCTCGTACCAAAGAACAGATTTCGTACCTTGATGCATTCATTATCGGTGTGGCGCAGGCAGTAGCCGTGTTGCCGGGCTTGTCGCGTTCGGGTAGTACGATTGCTACGGGATTGTTGCTTGGCGCCCGCAAGGAAAGTGTGGCGCAGTTCTCGTTTCTGATGGTCATTGTTCCGATTTTGGGCGAGGCGTTTCTGGATGTTGTCAAAGCCATTAAAGATCCTGAAATTTTGACCGACGGCATTGGCGCCACCAGTTTGGCTGTCGGTTTTGCAGCCGCATTCTTGTCGGGCTTGCTGGCCTGCCGTCTGATGATTGAGGTTGTGAAACGTCAGAAACTGATCGTGTTTGCCATCTATTGCCTGTTGGTGGGCGTGTTCGCCTTGGTTTGGCCTTTGATTTGAGCGTGTGGATTTTAAGGAAGGCGAAATATTATATTTTGACAAGCCGTTGGGGTTGACCTCATTCCAAGTGGTGGGCAAGGTGCGTTGGATGCTGTGCCGCAAACTTGGCGTGAAGAAACTCAAAGTCGGCCATGCCGGAACACTCGATCCGTTAGCCACTGGTGTACTGATTGTCTGCACGGGCAAGGCAACCAAGCAAGTCGAGTCGCTGCAGGCCGGAGTCAAGGAGTATGTGGCTACCTTGCGATTGGGAGCGACCACTCCGTCGTACGATCTCGAAAAACCGATCGACGCCGAGTATCCGACCGGGCACATTACCGAAGAACTTGTCCGGAGCACGCTGACTCGTTTTCAGGGCGAAATCATGCAGATTCCGCCGGTGTTTTCGGCTGTCAAGGTCGATGGGCGCAGGGCGTATTCGTATGCGCGCAATGGCGAAGAGGTCGAAATACAACCCAAAAAACTGGTGATTGACGAGATTGAACTGTTGCAATGCCAGTTGCCCGACATCACGATACGGGTGGTGTGCAGCAAAGGCACCTATATCCGCGCTTTGGCACGCGATATCGGTCATGCGCTCGAGAGTGGGGCGCATTTGACGGCCTTGCGCCGTACAAGGGTTGGCGACGTGCGTGTCGAAGACTGCACGACCATCGAGGCTTTTGAAAATTATTTAAATACCATATGAAACTTTCGCAGTTTAAATTCAAATTGCCGGAAGAGTTGATTGCTCAATATCCGGCTTCCGACCGCGACGAATGCCGTCTGTTGGTCCTGAACCGCAAAACCGGTGCCATCGAGCACAGGATGTTCAAAGACATTCTCGACTATTTCGACGATCGCGATGTCATGGTGTTCAACGACACCAAGGTGTTCCCGGCCCGTTTGTACGGAAACAAGGAAAAAACCGGAGCCCGGATCGAAGTCTTTCTGCTCCGCGAACTCAACGCAGATCTGCGTCTGTGGGACGTGTTAGTCGATCCCGCTCGTAAGATCCGCATCGGCAACAAGTTGTATTTCGGCGAAGACGACTCGCTGGTGGCCGAAGTCATCGACAACACCACCTCGCGTGGCCGTACGCTTCGTTTCTTGTTCGACGGCGACCACGACACGTTCAAGGAAGTGTTGTACAGCATGGGAGAGACCCCGCTGCCGCGCATCATCAAACGCCCGGTCGAACCCGATGACGCCGAGTGGTATCAAACCATTTTTGCCCGTAACGAGGGTGCTGTAGTGGCTCCGACCGCCGGTATGCACTTTAGCAAAACCCTGATGAAACGCCTCGAAATCAAAGGCGCCAGATTCGCATTCCTGACCCTGCACGCCGGTTTGGGCAACTTCGGACAAATCGATGTCGAAGACCTGACCAAGCACAAAACCCCATCGGAGCAAGTGATCCTTGGCGATGAGGCTTCGGCCATCATCAACGAGGCGAAAGAACGTCGCCGTCAGGTATGTGCGGTGGGTACGACCGTCATGCGCGCGCTCGAGACGGCTGTTTGTACCAACGGCATGGTGAAACCGTTCGACGGATGGACCAACAAGTTTATCTTCCCGCCTTACGATTTCACCGTTGCTACCAGCATGGTGGCCAACTTCCAGATGCCCTATTCGCAGTTGCTGATGATGATTGCGGCATTTGGCGGATACGAGCAGGTGATGGCGGCATACGAAGAGGCCGTTAAAGAACAGTATCGTTTCGGAACGTACGGCGATGCCATGCTAATTATCTGATTTTTTTTGTGTATAAAACAATAAAATCGCTATATTTGCACGCTTGTTTGCAGTCTATGGCGCAACGGGCTTTGCTTTTTGATTAAAACAACTTAATAATTAACAATATGCAACACAAAGGATTTGTTACAGTTTTTGCTGTTTTGTTGACCATTGTTTGCTTGTTCTACCTGTCGTTCAACGTAGTGGTTTCGCACTACGACAAACAGGCAGTTGAGTATGCTAAAGGCAATAAAATGGCTGAGTACCAGTACCTTGACTCTCTTGCTAACGACACGGTGTTCTTGAACTACACGCTCAAGGAATGTCGCGAAAACGGTGTGAACCTCGGTTTGGACCTCAAGGGTGGTATGAACGTTATTTTGGAAGTTTCGGTTCCCGACATCGTACGCACCTTGTCGGGCGATTCGAAAGACGAAAATTTCAACAAGGCACTCGAAGCCGCTCAACAACGTCAGTCAAGCGATTCGCGCGACTTTGTCGATTTGTTCGTCGAAGAGTATGAAAAACTCGACCCCAATGCCCAGTTGGCCACCATCTTCTTCAACTACGAGATGAAAGACCAACTGACGGTAAAGAGTACCAACAAAGAAGTGGCCGACGTGCTCAAAAAAGAAGTTGAGGCAGCCGTGGGCAACTCGTTCAATGTGCTCCGTAGCCGTATCGACCGCTTTGGTGTGGTTCAACCCAATATCCAGGCCCTTGAGACTAACGGCCGTATTTTGATCGAGCTGCCGGGTGTGAAAGAACCCGAACGTGTGCGTAAACTGTTGCAAGGCTCTGCCAACCTTGAGTTTTGGGAGACCTATAACGGAAACGAATTGGCCATGAATTTCAATCGCGCCGAAGAGGTTTTGCGCGGTATTTACAGCGAAGACCTTCCGATTGCCGAAGCCCCGGCTGAAGACGCTGCCGAAGAAGTTGCCGAAACCGAGGAAACTCCGCTTTCGTCGCTCGATTCGCTGACTGCTGCCGTTCAAAATGCCGAGCAACCCGAATCAACCGAGGTTTCGCCCGAAGACGAGGCCCGATTCCGTGCCGAGCATCCGTTGTTGAGCCGTATGCAGCTCTTCAATGCCGAAACGGCCGTAATCGCCTATGTGTCGGCTCGCGATACCGCCAAGGTAACCGAAATGCTCAATCTTCGCCAAGTACAAGAGGTGTTCCCCCGCGACGTAAAATTCCGTTGGGCGGTAAAACCGGTTTCGGAAACCTCTAATGTTTACGAATTGTTTGCCTTGCGTGTTACCAACCGCGACGGCAAGGCTCCGTTAAGCGGCAACGCCATTACCGATGCCAGCGACGAGCTTAGCCAATTCTCCGCGTCTTCAAAGGTCAATATGACCATGAATCCCGAAGGAGCCAAAATCTGGGCACGCTTGACCAAAGAAAACATTGGTCGTAGCATTGCTGTGGTAATGGACGATATGGTTTATTCCTGCCCGCGTGTAAATAGCGAAATCCCTGGCGGACGCAGCGAAATCACTGGCAACTTCACTACCCAGGAGGCTAAAGACTTGGCCAACGTGCTGAAATCTGGTAAAATGCCGGCCCGTTCGCGTATCGTACAAGAAGACGTTGTAGGTCCTTCGCTGGGTCAGGAAGCCATCCAGAAAGGTATGGTTTCGTTCATCGTGGCCTTCGTGTTGCTGATGATCTACATGATTTTTATGTATGGTCTGATTCCGGGTCTCATTGTTGACGCCTCGTTGTTGTTCAACGTATTCTTCCTGGTCGGTATCCTCGCTTCGTTCAAATCGGTGCTGACCCTACCGGGTATCGCCGGTATCGTGCTGACCTTGGGTATGGCCGTCGACGCTAACGTACTTGTTTACGAACGTGTCAAAGAAGAGTTGCTTGGCGGCAAGTCGCACAAAGCCGCTTTGAAAGCTGGCTACCAAAATGCACTTTCTGCCATCATCGACGGTAACTTGACCACATTGATTACCGGTATCATCTTGTTTGTCTTCGGTACAGGTCCTATCCGCGGCTTTGCCACGACGTTGATTATCGGTATCATGACAACTTTGTTCTCGGCCTTGTTGCTGACTCGTTTGATCTATGGTTTCATGGAAAAAGGCAAAACCATCGACACCTTGGCCTTCTCGACTCCGATGTCGAAGAACTTGCTTAAAAATGTCAATATCGACTGGATGCGCATCCGTAAATTCGGTTACATCATTTCGGCTTGCTTTATACTGGTGGCTATCGGTTCTTTGGCAACCCGTCATTTGAACTTGGGTATCGACTTTTCTGGTGGTCGCAACTATGTGGTGCGTTTCGACGATAAAGTCAGCACCGCAGACATTGCCGACAAATTACAACCGGGCTTTGGCGATGCTTCGGTCTCTGTAATTACCATTGGTACCGAAAATCAGGTGCGTATCTCGACCAACTACAAAATCGACGATCGTTCCGAATCGGTTGATTCCGAAGTTGAAGAGATTATCTTCACAGCATTGCAACCCTTGTTGCATGGCGGCGTTACACAAGACATGTTTGTGCGCGGCTATGTGGTTAAAGACGGCGTTGCCCAAGTTGCTGTCGGCGACGAAGGCAATATCCTGGGCATTCAAAGTTCGCAAAAGGTAGGTCCTGCCATCGCCAATGACATTATTACCAAAGCCATGTGGGCTGTGTTGTTTGCCATGATTGCCATCTTCCTTTACATCCTTATCCGTTTCCGCAATCTCGGATACAGTGTCGGCTCTTTGGTGGCACTGGTACACGACGTGTTGTTTACATTGGGCTTGTTCTCGTTGTTCTATTCAATCATGCCGTTCTCTATGGAAATTGACCAGGCGTTTATCGCCGCGATCCTGACGATTGTAGGTTACTCTGTCAACGATACGGTGGTTGTGTTCGACCGCGTGCGCGAAACGACCCATTTGTATGCGAAACGTCCGTTGGACGAGACCATCAACGATGCCTTGAACGCCACGTTGGCCCGTACCTTGAGTACGTCGCTCTCAACCTTGATTGTTTTGTTGGCTATATTGATTCTCGGTGGCGACACCATCCGCGGATTCGTATTCGCCTTGACGGTAGGTGTAATCGTAGGTACTTACTCGACGTTGTTCGTGGCTGTGCCTATCGCTTACGACATACGTAAAAAACAAATTGCCAAAGGTAAATAGTCGATTGTAAGGGCAAATAATTATTTGCCCCAACGAAACGACATGATACAATGCAATAAAGAAACGGTGCAGGCAATTGCCTGTGCCGTTTCTTTATTCTGTACAATTGTTGCAAATCCCGATGTCTTGCCTTCGTCCGAAAACGGATTGTCCGAAACTGCGGCGTGCCTGACCCTGCCAAATAGCGTCAAAAGACTGATGCTTGAGGTTGCCAAAGCAGTGTCGGTGCCATTTGTCGAAACAACAGGCAAGCACGTCCCCGTTTGTCGAGATGACGGCTGTACCAAACAATCGCCAGCAGCTTTGCCTTAAGCGCTTCTTCGGGACGAATGTGCCGTTTTCTGTATGGCGGTAGCGCGAATCTCTGCCGTCGGGAGGCATCAAGTGGTCGGTGTAGAATTGTGCCCGTTTGAAGACGGGTTTCCCAGCCCCGATTTGTTTGGTCAGCTGCCTTACGGCTTGCTTCTGGGTTACCGTGCCAGCTAGCAGCAGGCATTGGATTTTTACGTTCAGACCGCAAGCGACCGCCTCTTTGGTGTTGGCGACGACTTGCTCAAAGTCCGCTCCGACGCGGTAAGTGCTATAGGTGGAGGCATCAGCGCCGTCTATTCCTACGATGAGCTCATGCAATCCCGCTTGTTTCAGTGCGAGGCATAGTGCTGGAGTCAGCAGTGTCCCGTTGGTCGACACCGACACCTTCACACCGCGTTTCGTGGCGTATGCCACCATGTCTGGCAGCTTGGGGTTGAGTAGTGGCTCGCCTTGCAAATATAAGTTCAGCCACATAAGTTCGGGTAACAACGCTTCGATATATCGCTCAAAATCGCTGAGCGAGAGCCACTGGGCCGTTTTTTCGATTTGTCGCAGGCCGGTGGGGCATTGCGGGCAGCGCAGGTTGCAGTAGTTAGCCGGCTCAATGCTTGCCGCATACGGTTTCCCCATAGGCGTGAATCTCTTGTGAAACAGAGAAAGACCCCATGAAATGCCGATTTTCAGCAAGTTGCGATATCGAATGGCGCGAGACATGATACAAAAGTAGCCAATTTTTCAAAAAATGCCTATTTTTAGGGAAAATCCTCAAAAAAAATAACAAATATGCTTTGTTGATAAAAGTTTATTTTTTAATTTTGTGACTGAATATGTTAAAAAGGCAAGATGTCTTTAGTGCATATTTCCCTTTTGGATATTCTTAAAAACATTGTTTAAATAAAACAGCATTATTTATGAAAAAAAGTTTGTTGCGTTTAGGAGCGTTGGCGATCTTGGTTGCATCGTTCGCTTCTTGTCAGAAATTGGGACCGCTTGAACCCGAGTACTTCACGGTCAATCCCAATCCACTCGAAGTAAAAGCCGGTAAGGTTGAGGGTACCATTACCGCTACTTTCCCTGAAAAATATTTTGCAGAGAAAGCTACTATCGAAGTTACCCCGGTATTGAAATATGACGGTGGCGAAGCTACTTCGGAGTCTGCCTTCTATCAAGGCACCAAAGTTGACGGCAATGACACCGAAATTCAATACAAAGCCGGTGGCACTGTAACTCAAAACTTCTCGTTTGATTACATCCCTGCCATGAAACAATCGACCTTGTGGTTGCGTTTCAAAGCTACTTTGAAAGACAAACCGGTTGATATCCCCGAAATCCAAATCGCTGTTGGCTGTATCGCCACCAGTACTTTGGCTGACGCTTCGAAAATCGCTCCTGCATATGCAAAGGACGCTTTCGTTCGCGATACCAAAGAAGTTACCGAAGCCGACATCATGTTCCAAATCCAACGTTCTGACGTTAAGGGCAACGATGACGTTAAGGCTTTGAACGCCGCTGCAGCTGCTGTTGCTGACGACGAGAAACTTTCGATCGAAGGTTTGACCTTGGTTGCCGCTGCTTCTCCCGATGGTGACGAAGCCCTCAACGAAAAATTGGCCAGCGCTCGTCAAAACAACACCGTTAACTTCTTGAAAAAACAAAAGAACCAAACCGCAGTTGATGCCAAATACATCGCTGAGGACTGGGACGGTTTCCAAAAATTGGTTCAAGAATCTTCTGTAAAAGACAAAGATTTGATCTTGCGTGTGTTGGGCACCTATCAAGATGCAGAACAACGTGAAAAAGAAATCAAAAACCTTTCTGCCGCTTACAAAGAATTGGCCGACGAAATCCTTCCGAAACTGCGTCGTTCGCACTTGACCTTGACTGTAATTCGCGCCGGTTTGACCGACGAAGAATTGCTCGAACTCGCTAAGAACGCTCCCGATTCGTTGAACGTTGAACAATTGATGTATGCCGCTACGATTGCAAAATCGAAAGAAGAGGCTGACGCAATGACCGCTGCCAACGCTCAACAAAACCCCGAAGACTGGCGTACGCAAAACAACTTGGGTGCTTCGAAATTCGAAGGTGCCAATGTTGCTGACGCTAAGGCTTCTTTGGATGCCGCCATCGAAAAAGGTGGTGCTGAAGCTGCCGAACCCAACTTCAACTTGGCATTGATCTCGTTGGTTAACGGTGACGCTAAGAGCGCTGAAGGTTACCTCGGCAAAGTTCAAGGCATCGACAACAAAGCTGACGCTCAAATCGTAATGTTCATCCAACAAGGCGAATATGGCAAGGCCGTAGCTGCTTCTGGTGCCGTTACTTCGAACAACGCCGGTTTGGCTCAATTGTTGGTTGGTAACAACGACAAGGCTGCCGATATCCTCGACAAAGTTGAAAGCAAAGACGCTACTACCTACTACTTGGCTGCTATCGCTGCCGCTCGTCAAGGTAACAGCGACAAATGTTGCGAAAGCTTGGCTAAATCGATCGAACTCGACGCTGCTAAGAAAGACGAAGCTAAAAAGGATCTCGAATTCTTGAAGATGATTGCTTCGCCCTGCTATGTAGAGTTGGTTAAATAAACCTCTTTCATCCTATAAAAAAGGGGAGTGTCATTACGACGCTCCCCTTTTTGTTTTTGCAACCGCCTGAAATACGGCGTTTATTTGCGATTCTCGGGCTTTTATACGGCTGGATAGCCAATCAGTCTGCTCTTCTTGCTTGGCGGTTTAGAGCAAAAGAAAACGGCCGCACGTTGTGCGACCGTTTGGCTTTGTGTTACGAGGAAAATCAATCCTCTTTTTTCTCTTCTTCCTTTTCAGCGGCTGCCATTTGTTTTTCTGCAACGGCTTTATCGATAAATTGCGCGTCAATGGCTTTTTTGGTGAAAATGCAGTGCAGCACCAAACCTACCAAAATCAGCGCCAAACCCAAAATCAAAGTGATCTTGCTCTCAAAGTCTGCCACAGCCGGGATAATCAGTACCAATGCTCCCAAAATAAATACGCTTAATCCAATGTGTTTCATAGTATCTCTGTTTTTGTTTTTCTGTTTTCTATGCGGATTACAAAGTAACGAAAATTTTTGCGTAAAATCAATTGATTTCTCCAAAAAACCTGTTTTTTCGCTCCTTTTTACGCTTTTGCAGCCTCTGCCATGGCGTTTTCCGCTTCGTTTTGCTCAGCAATCATGTCGTCTTCCAAATCTTGCTCTACGCGCAGACGCTCCAAAATAAAGTCTTGGCGGTCTTGGGTGTTTTTGCCCATGTAAAATCTCAACAACTTCAAAACAGAGTCTTCTTTTGACAAAGTCACTGGATCGAGTCGCATATCTTTGCCGATAAAGTGAACGAACTCTTCGGGCGAAATTTCGCCTAAACCTTTGAATCGGGTAATCTCCGCTTTTTTGCCATATTTCTTGATAGCGTTGATTCGCTCCTCGTCGGTGTAGCAGTAGTCAGCGTTGTTCCTTCCGTTCTTGTCGCGTACGCGGAACAATGGTGTTTGCAGGATATACACGTGTCCAGCTTTGACCAATTCGGGATAGAATTGCAAGAAAAATGTCATGAGCAGTAGGCGGATATGCATACCGTCGTCATCGGCGTCGGTGGCAATAATCACGTAGTTGTAGCGCAAGTCTTCGAGCCCGTTTTCGATGTTAAGTGCCGTTTTTAGCAGGTCTAACTCCTCATTCTTGAAAGCCTCCACCTTGTTTTTGCCAAAGCAGTTAAGCGGTTTTCCGCGAAGCGAGAATACGGCTTGTGTGTTGACATCGCGACATTTGGTGATGGATCCGCTGGCAGAGTTTCCTTCGGTGATGAATATCGAACTCTCGGCCTTTCGATCCGAGCGGACATCGTTGTAATGGATTTTGCAGTCGCGCAGTTTCGGGTTGTTGATGATGACCTTTTTGGCGCGCTCGCGCTCTTGTTTGGTCACATTGGCAATCGCTTTGCGCTCTCGTTCCGAATCCTGGATTTTCTTGAGCAGCACTTCGTTCATTTCGGTGTGCATGTGCAAGTAGTTGTCCAGGTCTTTTTTGAGAAAATCGCCCACGTATTTGTTTACGCTGATACCGCTTTTGGGGTAAGGCTTTTCGTTGCTGTCGAGGTCCGGGGCCATGTAGTTCGAGCCCAACTTGATTTTTGTCTGGCTCTCAAAGGTCGGCTCTATGATGTTGATGGCGATGGCAGCCACAATGCCGCTACGGACGTCTTGCAACTCAAAGTTTTTGCCGTAGTAGTCTTTGATGACCCTCGCGACGTGTTCTTTGAGCGCAGCCTGGTGCGTGCCGCCTTGCGTGGTGTGCTGGCCGTTGACAAACGAGTAGTACTCCTCGCCGTACTGGTCGGTGTGGGTGAATGCAATCTCGATGTCGTCGCCTTGCAGGTGGATGATGTCGTACAGGCTCTCGGAGGTGCATTTTTCAGAAAGCAGGTCGAGCAAACCGTTTTTTGACTGGTATTTGTGCCCATTGAAGTGCAGCGACAGTCCTTTGTTGAGGTAGCTGTAGTTGCGCAGCATGTTTTCGATGTATTCGGTGCGGAACGTGTAGTTGCCAAACAGGTTTTTGCTGCGGTCGGGGGTGAACTCGATGTAGGTGCCGTCTTTTTCGGTGGTGGGCTCGAGGTCGTACTCCTTAAACAGCACTCCTTCCTTGTATTCAACCTTTTTAGCTTTTCCGTTGCGGTACGAAACAGCTACAAAATGGCTCGATAAAGCGTTGACGGCCTTTGTACCGACTCCATTCATGCCGACCGATTTTTGGAACGCCTTGTCGTCGTATTTGCCGCCGGTGTTCAAAATCGAAACGCAGTCTTTTAGCTTTCCTTGCGGAATGCCACGCCCATAGTCGCGTACGCTGATGGTGCCGTCGCGCAATTCAAGCTCCACGACGTTGCCAAAATGCATTCTGAATTCGTCGATGGCATTGTCAATCACCTCTTTCAGCAAAACATAGATGCCATCGTCGGCCGATGATCCGTCGCCCAGTTTTCCGATGTACATGCCGGGGCGCAAACGCACATGCTCCAATCCCTCGAGGGTCCGGATGTTGTCTTCGTTGTAATCGGCTGCCGTTGTGACTTGGTTTTCTACAATAGGGGTTTGCTCAAGTTGTTCGCTCATAGTAGGTCGATGATAATGCTATGCAAAAATACATTTTTTTCTCAGAAATCACCTCTTTTGCCTGCACAAAGATTTGAACATCTGGTAGTGCATGGATTACCAGTGGGCGCTTAGCCCCTGGCGGATGCCGTAGGTGAAGTTCAGTACGTCCGACGGAAGTTGCCCGCCGTCGTAGAACAACTCGAGGGTGGTGACAAGGTCGAGGTGCCGGGTGAGCCGGTACTTAAACTTGCTGCCAAAGAATACTGTTGGCAGGGCATTGCTGTTGAGTTTGGGCAAATAGTCTTCGGCCGACTCGTTTTCGTCAATGCTTGCCGCAACTGTTTCGGCAATTGCCGCTTCGGTGTCGGCGTTGGATTTGAAGGGGGCGGCCAGTGGCTGCTGCATCATCAGATAGCCGGTCAGCGAAAAGCGAGTCCATGTGCCCGACAATTCGCAGCCGATGTTGATGCGGGCATCGGTCTGCTCGCGGCGTCCGCGGACGTTGATGCCATAATAGTCGTTGATGGTGCCGCCTACGGGTAGTTGCAGGTCGCGTATCTGGTCGAAGCGTTTTAGCAACTTTTCGTCTTTGAACACCATCCAGTTCTGGTAACTGAACATGACGCCCAAAAAGGTTTCGAGATAAACGTGTTCGTGCTCTTGCAACGGTTGCCATACGAGGTTTGCCCCAGCCATGACACGGTCGTGCAGTTTGCGCACATAGTCGTAATTGTACGAGGCATATAGGTTGGCGAACAGGGGGTTGATGTGCCGCCGGTTGCCGAGCCCGTCGAATTGGCAGATGTAGGCGTTGAATCCGGCATTCCCCTTGTTGTCGTTGCTGTAGCTGTTGAGCAGGTTATACACAAATTTGCCGTCGAGACGGAATTGGTGCTTGTCGGTCGGCACAATGAGTGAGGCGCTGGTGGCAAGTTGTATCGAGTAGGCGGCACTTTTCTTGAATTCGAAGGCCAGGTCGCCTGTTCCGTGTAGCGAGCCGGGTTTCAGCGTGTCGAGCGCCATGCCGGTCATCAGAAACTTTTGTGCCTGTGCCGAAACGCTTCCGGCCAGCCCCAATATCAGAAAACAATAGCGTAAATGCTTCATGCCGCAAAGATACAAAAAAACGGGCGGTTTCCCGTCCGTTTCCTTTATTGTTCCGGTTGTATTTATTTCTTACCGATAATCAAGTAGATAATCAATGCGATAATCGAAAAGAAAAATCCCAAAATTGCGGCAAGAATCGGGTTGCGGCCGTTTTTCTTGGCAATGGTGTAGCAACCATAGCAGCACGCGATGGCAATGGCTAGCGAAATAATAGCGGATGTTGACATAATGTTTTTTGTTTAGTGAAACAATTTATTTTTTGATACTCAAAAGTACTGCTTATTTGCGATTAATCCAAAATTCTTTTTCAACATTACTTTTTGCTGAACTTCCAGCAACTGATACACAAGGTCTTATTGTTGCTGTTGGCTTTGAACTGCAATGCTTGGTTGCAGGCGGGCAGCGGCCGGCCTCGGTGCTGAAACTCAGCTACAGACTCCGCCAAATGGCGGCGGAGGTTGGGGAATACGTTTTTT
>JAGACJ010000040.1 GCA_017614195.1 Paludibacteraceae bacterium | reverse complement strand
CGACGGCCGGTGCGACTGGCCCAGCAGCGGCGAGATCGATATCATGGAACAGATGTGCAATGGTGACCCAGCCACTTGGAACACCACCCTGACCACGTTGCACTGGAACAGCGCTGGCCGCGATTCGGGCTTCGATTTCGGCAACCAATGGAACCATGCCATGTACAGCGGCAGCTGCAATGTGGGCGAACAATTGGGCAACAAATGGCGCATTTACGGCGTTGAATGGACACCGACACTCATTATCGGCTACTACAGCGACAGCAGCGACGGCAACTGCGGACCCGGCAACCGGGTGGAATACTATCGTGCCGCCATTGGCAGCGGGGCAGGTGCCGGTTTGGATTCGTTCGCCGATTTCAATTTCTTCTTCTTGTTCAACTATGCCGTCGGCGGAAGCTATGTCGGAGGTGCTGTGGATGGAAATTTCGGTACGCGCGAGATGCTGGTCGATTGGGTGCGTGTATATCAGGACAAGAGCACCTATCCCGGATCGTATGTGACGAACGGGTCGAACCTGACGCCTGAGAACCAAGGCATGACTGGCGGCGGTGGAGGCGGCAACACGACCAACTACGCGATTTCGACGTCGAACGTAACGAGTCTGGCCAACGGTAAGACCCACAACTTCACCGTCAACTATACCTCGCCGGCAGCCGCTGATATCTGGGTGAGCTTGTATCGTACTGGCGACTATAACCTTGTGGCCGAGAAGAAACTGCAAGTGGCGGCTGCCTCGTCGTCCACGTCCAAGACCATCAGCCTGACGATCGGATCGGATGTGCCTGCGGGCAACGACTATATCCTGCTGTTTGACATCCGTCCGCGCGATGCCGACTGGCAGCAACGCAAGGCCACCAAGGAGTTCAAGTTCATCTCCATCACCTCGAGCCTGACGTGGTCAATCAGCACTAATCATGTAACGAGTCTCGACAATAACAAGACGCATACATTCAGCGTAAACTATTCTGCACCGCAAACAGCTGATATGTGGGTCACCCTGTACAAGGGCAATGACTATGCCCTGATTTCGGAGAACAAAATCTCGAACATCGCCACAGGTACGGGCACCAAAAACATCACCCTCAACGTGCCGGGTTCGGTGGCGGCCGGCAACGATTACATCGTATTCTTCGACATCCGCCCGGCAGGAAGCGACTGGCAGCAGCGCGCCGCCTCGCAAGAGGACAAGAACGTGACGATTAAGAATACGGTGGCTCAGGCCACGATTCCCGCGGCACCAGAGCGTAAACACTACGACAAGGAAAAGTTGTGCTACGTGAAAGGTACGACTTACAACAACTTCAACTACGTGTTGGATTGGGGTCAGTCGGCCACGGCCTCGAAGGAGGCCAACAGCAAGTCGATCAAGTTAGCTTTCAACAGTGGCAACGTGGGCCATTACTTGGGCTCGTGCTTTGGCGACTATGCCGTGCTGAATATCACCGAAACGCCGTATCTGCACTTCCACGTCTATACCGACGGCACGAGCATGACCTCGTTCGACTGGTACTGCATCAGCCAAGGCCCGGCCGAGAACAAGAAGAACGTGGCGCTGACCAAGGGGCAGTGGAAGGAATACACCATCGATGTGCGTACGCTCTCTGGGGTAGATTTGTCGAAGTTCTTCCAGTTTAAGTGGTGCTGCAAGGACGACCGCGGCGTGGACGGCAACGTGTATATCGACAACATCTTTTTCTCGGGCAGCAACGTGCCGACGAGTGTGGCCGATGTGGCCAGTGATGCCGTGTCGGTGTATGCCGCCGAAGGGGCAGTGGTGGTTGCCGGTGCTCAAGACCAGCGCGCCCGAGTGGTGGATCTGACCGGCCGCACCGTCATCGATGTCATTCTGACTTCGGACCACGAACAAATCCCGATGGGCAAAGGCCTGTGCATCGTCCTTGTCGGCGACAAGGCGCACAAGGTGCTGGTTCGGTAATTATCCCGTAGAATTTCGATTTTATTGTAGAGACGTGGCACGCCACGTCTCTACGTGTTTTTGTGTATCTCACAATTTTTCATTACCTTTGTGGCTATGAAAATCGTCATTCTTGGTACGGCATGGCCCTATAGGGGCGGATTGGCTGCTTATAACGAACGTTTGGCGCGTGAATGGCAGACCGAAGGACATGAGGTTGCTATCGAAACCTTTACCTTGCAGTACCCTTCGTTTTTGTTTCCGGGCAAAACACAATATTCGGATGACCCGGCCCCTCAAGATTTGCATATTTCACGCAGTGTCAACTCGATTAACCCGCTGAATTGGTTGAAGGTGGGGCGACGGCTTGCCAAACAGCGTCCCGATTTGCTGATTGTCAAATTCTGGATTCCCTATATGGCGCCCTGTTTTGGGACTATAGCCCGTTTGGTGCGTCGCAATGGCCATACGCGCGTTGTGTCGATCCTCGACAATGTGTTGCCACATGAGAGCCGCCCGTTTGACCGGCTGTTGGTCAACTATTTTGTACGTTCGGTTGATGCGTTTGTGTCGATGTCGCAGTCGGTAAGTAACGATTTGGCATTGTTCGATACGGTCAAGCCGCGCACCTTTTGTCCGCATCCGCTGTACGATAATTTCGGAGAACCGATGTCGCGGACCGAAGCACTTAAAAGCCTGTCGCTTCCCGAAGACAAACGATATGCCTTGTTTTTCGGATTTATCCGTGATTATAAAGGACTTGACTGGTTGCTCGAGGCCATGGCCGACGAACGTGTCCGCGGTTTGGGGGTGAAGTTGGTTGTGGCGGGAGAGTTTTATGGCAATGAGCAGAAATACCTTGGTTTGGTAGAGCAATTGCATTTGTCGGATACCGTCATTTGGCATACTCATTTCATTCCGGATAGTGATGTGCGCCGTTATTTTTCGGCTTGCGATTTGGTGGTGCAACCCTATAAGTCGGCCACACAGAGTGGTGTCACCCAAGTGGCATATCATTTTGAAAAACCGATGGTGGTGACCAATGTCGGCGGGTTGGGCGAGTTAGTTCCGGACGGCAAAGTGGGTTATGTGGTGCAGCCGTCTCCCAAGGCTGTAGCGGATGCGATTGCCGATTATTTTTTGAAAGGAGACTATATGCGCTTTACCTCAGGTATTCGAAGCGAAAAGACACAGTATTCATGGCATCGGCTGACATCGGCAATCGTCGGCCTGATTGAAACAATGTGAGATGAAAAAAGAAGCGATTATATTGGTAGGAGGCCGTGGTACCCGTTTGCAGGGGGTGGTTTCCGATCGTCCGAAACCCATGGCGCTCGTCAACGGGCGTCCGTTTTTGACCTATATCCTCGACCGGCTGGCAGGGTTGCGTTTTGACCGGGTCGTATTGGCCACCGGCTATATGCACGAATGTATCGAGTCGTATTTCGGCAATAGTTACGAGGGAATTGAAATTGTTTATTCACAAGAAATTGAGCCGTTGGGAACCGGCGGGGCGGTTTTGCAAGCCATGCGCCTTTGTGAGAGCGAGGCGGTATTCGCTTTTAACGGCGATACAGCGTTCGATGTCGATTTCGATTTGATGTCGCAAGCGTTGCAAACGCAAAATGCCGTAATGTGTATGGCATTGCGCCAAGTCGAAGACGTGAGTCGCTATGGCAGCGTGGTGGTGGCTGGCGACGGTCAGGTGCTGTCTTTTGAAGAAAAAGGAGCGCGTCAGGGATCCGGCGTGATTAACGGTGGCGTATATCTGATTCGCAAGACATGGCTCCAGTCGCTCGGTCTGCCCGATAAGTTCTCATTTGAAAAAGACGTGATGGAGGCGCGTGTGCCGAAAGACCGCATGGTGTCGGTGTCGTTTGATTGTTTCTTTATAGACATAGGTGTTCCTGAAGATTATGAGACGGCACAAATGTTGGTGCCGTTGAGTCGTGCCAAATACCTGTTTCTCGACCGCGACGGCGTTATCAACCGGCACATTCCCGGTTATGTGATGCAATGGAGTCAGTTCGAGTTCTTACCATGTGTTTGTGAGTCAATCGCCCGACTGACCAAACGGTTTGACCGTATATTTGTCGTGACCAACCAGCAGGGAGTCGGCAAGGGGTTGTTCTCTATGGCTGATCTGCAGCGGGTGCATACTCGAATGTTGCAGGCCATAGAGCAGGCTGGAGGACGAATAGACCATATCTATGTGTGCCCGGATTTGAAGAGCGACAACTCGCCAAATCGCAAGCCTGCGCCCGGAATGGCGCTGATGGCGCAACACGATTACCCCGAAGTGCGTATGGCAAATGCGGTGATGGTTGGCGATTCGGTGTCGGATTTGCAATTCGCCCGCGCTACCGGTATGTTGCCGGTGTGGACAAGCGATGAGGTTGCACCCGAAGAGGTGGCCGAAGTGCGGCGGTTTATGGAACAAGACGAACATAAAACGCTTGTTTGTCGCAATTTGTCGGATTTTGCCACAATCGCAGGTGTGTGAACTTTAGGTTTATACCAAGTTTTCAACAAAAATCAATTTTTTTGCGTAAATATTTGTGTATTTGATAAAAAAGTACTTTCTTTGCACTCCCTTTTGGAGAATAAATAAAAATACATACAGAAATGTCTAAAGTTTGTCAAATTACCGGTAAGAAAGCCGTCATCGGCAACAATGTTTCTCACTCAAAACGCAGAACAAAACGTAAATTTGATGTGAATCTGTTTACGAAAAAATTTTATTGGGTAGAACAAGATTGTTGGATTAGTTTGAATATCTCTGCCAACGGTCTTCGTATTATTAACAAGATGGGATTGGATGCTGCCATCAAACGTGCTGCAGCCAAAGGTTATCTATAAAAAATAGGAGAATACAGATATGGCAAAGAAAGCAAAAGGCAACAGAGTTCAAGTGATTCTTGAGTGCACCGAACACAAAGATAGCGGTATGCCCGGTACTTCGCGTTACATCACGACGAAGAACAGAAAAAACACTACCGAACGTTTGGAGTTGATGAAATACAACCCCATTCTGAAAAAAATGACCTTGCACAAAGAAATTAAATAACAAACACCATGGCAAAGAAGACAGTCGCAACGTTGCAAAAAGGTGAAGGTCGTGCCTTCGCTAAAGTGATCAAGATGGTTAAGTCGCCTAAAACAGGTGCCTACATCTTCGAAGAGGAAATGGTTCACAACGATAAAGTGAAAGAATTCCTGGCAAAGTAAGTTTGTTAGCAAATGAGATAAAAAAGAGACACCGATTCGGTGTCTTTTTTTTTGCTTGTGTTTTTGGGATTTTATATCTTTGTGGCAAAGAATTGGTTATAATGGGTTTATTTGATTTTTTCAATAGTAAAAAGTCAAGCGAAGAGGGACAAGCGACGCTCGAAAAAGGACTTGAAAAATCCAAGGAAAGCTTTCGTGCGAAGTTGTCGCGTGCATTGATGGGAAAATCAAAAGTCGATGCCGAAGTTCTCGACGAGTTGGAGGAAGTGTTAATCACTTCGGATGTCGGTGTGGAAACCGCCTTGCGAGTTATTGAACGCATCGAGCAGCGCGTTGCTCGCGACAAATATATGAATTCCAGTGAGTTGGACGTTATTTTGCGCGAAGAAATCGTGGCATTGCTACACGAAAACGAAACCGCAGACGTTTCTGAAAATCTACCAGAAGGCACCCCTTACGTCATTATGGTAGTAGGTGTGAATGGTGTAGGCAAGACCACTACCATCGGAAAGTTGGCCTGGCAATTTAAGCAGGCTGGTAAAAATGTGTGGTTAGGTGCAGCCGATACATTCCGCGCCGCAGCTATCGAGCAGCTGTGCCTGTGGGGCGAACGTGTAGGGGTTCCTGTCGTAAAGCAGAAAATGGGCTCCGATCCCGCTGCTGTCGCATTTGACACTTTGTCGTCAGCCAAGGCCAATGGCGCTGATGTAGTGCTGATTGATACGGCAGGCCGTCTGCATAACAAAATCAACTTGATGAACGAGTTGTCGAAGATTAAGTCGGTGATGCAAAAAGTTATTCCGGGTGCGCCGCATGAGGTGTTGCTGGTACTTGACGGCTCGACTGGGCAAAATGCCTTTGAACAGGCGCGCCAGTTCAGCAAAGCCACCGAGGTGAGCGCACTGGCTGTCACCAAACTCGACGGCACGGCCAAGGGCGGGGTGGTAATTGGCATCTCTGACCAGTTGAAGGTCCCTGTCAAGTATATCGGATTAGGCGAAGGCATGACCGACTTGCAGTTGTTTGACAAAGAGGCGTTTGTGGAAAAATTGTTAGGGAAATGAGAAACAAAGGCAAAAGCGTGGATTTCATAACGTTAGGTTGCTCCAAAAATCTGGTGGATACCGAACGAGTGATGCGGCAACTGCAAGTGGCGGGTTTCACCGTAACGGCAGACCCTGAACAACCGCACGCGCCCATTGCCATTATCAACACCTGCGGTTTTATTGGCGATGCCAAAGAAGAAAGTATCCGTACGATTCTGCAATTTTGCGAACGCAAAAAACAAGGCAAGTTGCAGCGGTTGTATGTAATGGGTTGCTTGTCGCAACGCTATTTTGAGGAGTTACAGACTGAGATTCCCGAAGTGGACCGCTTTTATGGCAAATTCGACTTCGAGAAAGTGGTTAAGGAATTGGGCAGTATGTGGCACTCCGAATGCAACCATGAGCGTGTGTTGACCACTCCTGCGCACTATGCGTATGTCAAGATTGCCGAAGGGTGTAACAGAACTTGTTCCTATTGTGCGATTCCAATCATTACCGGTGCTTACAAAAGCCGTCCGATCGAAGAGATTATCGATGAAGTGAAGTGGTTGGTGTCTGAAGGCGTTTCCGAATTTCAGCTGATTGCACAGGATTTGAGCTGGTATGGTACAGATTTGTACAAGACCAACCGGCTGGCGGATTTGGTCCGTTCTATTTCGGATGTGCCCGGAGTGCATTGGATTCGATTGCATTATGCTTATCCGACCAGTGTGACCCCTGAGCTGCTCGATGTTATGCGAGAACGTGACAATGTATGCAAATACTTGGACATTGCCTTGCAACACATCTCTGACTCGATGCTGAAAAAGATGCGTCGTGGTGTCAACAAGCAAGGAACTTACGATTTGATTGCCCGCTTGCGTCGCGAGGTGCCAGGTATTTGCCTGCGTACTACCTTGATGGTGGGACACCCGGGAGAAACGGAGCAGGATTTTGAGGAACTGGTGACATTTGTCAAAGATGTCCGATTCGACCGCATGGGTGCGTTCGCATATAGCGATGAGGAAAACACCTACGCTGCCACGCATTATACCGACGATGTGCCCGACGAGGTCAAACATCAGCGCCTGTCAACCTTGATGGCTGTTCAGCAAAAGATATCCGACGAGTTGAACCGGCAATGGGTAGGCCGGGAGGAAGAAATTGTCATTGACCGCCTCGAAGGCGACTATTATGTGGGACGATCGCAATACGATTCGCCCGAGGTTGACCTTGAATGGTTGGTAAAAGCCGACGAGGCGTTGCAAACCGGTCGTTATTACAAGGCGCGCGTTATATCGGCCGCCGAGTTTGACCTGTATGCCGAAATAGTAAAAGAGTAACCTTAATATCATACAACAGTGAATAGTAAAGAATTGATTGCGGAATTGGCCCGTCGGACGGGACAGGCGCAGAAAGACACTGCCAGCATGTTGGCCGTTTCGATGGAATGTCTGGTCGGGCGGTTGAATGAAAACACCAGTTTTGTGATGCAAGGCTTCGGCACACTTGAGGTGCGTAAGAAGAACATACGAACGCTGGTCAATCCGGCAACAGGACAAAACATGACCGTGCCACCCAAGTTGAGCCTCAATTTCAAAGTGGGAAATACCTATAAAGCCAAACTTAAAAACAAACCGAGCGATGGAGAATAAGAAGATTACCATACAAGATATTGTAGATGAGGTAGCTGCCAAGGGTGGTTTTACCAAAAAATATACGGAGGAGTTTCTGCGCGAACTGTTCGCTGTCATTCAAGAATACCTTGAAAAAGACGGTGTGGTCAAAGTCAAAGGACTTGGTACGTTCAAACTCGTTTGGAACGAGGAGCGCAAGAGTGTTAACGTAACAACACAGGAAGAGATTGTGATTCCGGGTCATTACAAAGTGTCTTTTGTTCCCGAAAGCGAAGTGAAAGAACGCATCAACGAGCCTTACAGTCACTTGTCAACCATTATGCATGGTTCTTCGGCAACTTCCGCGCCACAGTCCGAACCGCAAAGCGGATATTTTATGCCGGCGTCGGAACTGAAACCTGATGCAGCGGATGTAGAAACGGCTGCCGGTACAGTGACCCCATCCGAACCGGCCTGCGAACCTGAACCCGAACCTGTTGTCAGCAGTTGGGCTTGGCAACGCACGGTTGATACCGCTGCTGACACGACGGCAAACAATGAAACCACCTCTAACAATGATACGGCATCTGTTTCCGATGGATATGTCAGCCCGTCGTTTACCACCCGGGTTGAACAAGAGCCCGAACCTACCTATGCAATGCCCGCTGAAGAGTTGCAGACTACGCCTGCTGACGCCGAAGTTGCAAATAGCGAGGCTGACGGAGTGAACGAAACACCAAAGAAAAAGTCGCGTTGGTGGAAAGTATTGCTGGTTATCTTGCTGATTCTGTTGCTGTTGGGTGCGGCCGCATGGTTCTTGCGTGACTATTGGTGGGGCAAGGCCGAACCGTATGTACGTCCGTTGATGAAGTATCTGCCGTCATGGATTGTACCTGAAACACCTGCAGAAATAACCGTGTCTGAATTGGATGAAGAAGCGATAGCGGTGGCCGACTCAATCTTTGCCGAAGCGGACTCGATGTTTGTTGAGGAAACGGTTGGGGAGGATATTGACGCTGCCGAGTTGGAAGAAGAAGAAAATACGCAATATTTGGAACAAGACCGCCAAATGCTGCTGAACGGATACACCCCGGCATACGCCCAGCAAGTGCCGGTGCGCGAAACTGTCAGCATTATCAATGGCAGTCGTCTGACCATGGTTGCCTTGCGTGCCTACGGCCACAAAGATTTCTGGGTGTATATCTACGATGCCAATCGCGATGTGCTTTCGAGTCCCGGAGCCGTCAAGCCTGGCATGACATTACGCATCCCGGATATGGATCCACTAATTGTCGATCCCAACAATGCCGAATGCCTGGCCAAAGCGCAGGAGTTGGCAAAAAAATATTGATTAACATTTGCTTAATCCTTTTTAATACCTGAAATTTGTCAGAAAATTAACCGTTTGCTAATTTCGCAATAACAAAAATAACTATCAGATATGAGTCAAGTAATTGATATTCGAGAATTGAACGCACGTATCGAACAGAAGAGTGCGTTTGTCGATGTCCTGATGATGGGAATGGACAAGGTGATTGTAGGACAAAAACATTTGGTTGAATCGTTGTTGATCGGTTTGTTGTCGGACGGACACATTTTGCTCGAAGGTGTTCCCGGACTTGCCAAAACCTTGGCGATTAAGACGCTTGCCCAATTAATCGACAGCAAATACAGCCGTATCCAGTTTACGCCCGACTTGTTGCCGGCCGACGTAATCGGTACGCTCATTTACAGTCAGAAAACAGAAGAGTTCCTTGTGAAGAAAGGTCCGATTTTTGCCAACTTCGTGCTGGCTGATGAGATTAACCGTGCCCCGGCTAAAGTACAGAGTGCCTTGCTCGAGGCCATGCAGGAACGTCAGGTAACTTTGGCCGACAACACTTACAAACTCGAAGAACCCTTCTTGGTAATGGCTACGCAGAACCCTATCGAACAAGAAGGTACTTATCCGTTGCCCGAAGCGCAAGTTGACCGTTTTATGCTCAAGGTGGTGGTTTCTTATCCCAAACAAGAGGAAGAACGCCTGATTATCCGTCAAAACATCGGAGCAAAGCCCGAACCGGTTAAACCAGCTGTCAAAGCGGATGAGATTCTTGAGGCCCGTGAGGTGGTGCGTGAGATTTATCTTGATGAGAAAATTGAAAAGTATATCCTCGATATTGTGTTTGCCACCCGCGAACCACAAAACTACGGATTGTCCGAAATGAAAAACATGATTTCGTTCGGAGCGTCGCCCCGTGCGTCAATCAGTTTGGCAAAAGCTGCCCGCGCCTATGCGTTCATCAAACATCGCGGTTATGTGATTCCCGAGGATGTGCGTGCGGTTTGGGTTGAGGTGATGCGGCACCGTATCGGTCTGACCTACGAGGCTGAGGCCAATAACCTGACTTCCGAAGAAATTATCTGCGAAATTCTCAATGCTGTTGAAGTTCCCTGATAAATCGCATTGTTGATGGAAACCAGCGAAATACTCAAGAAAGTACGTCAAATCGAGATTAAAACTCGAGGTTTGTCGCAAAATATCTTTGCGGGGCAGTACCATACCGCCTTCAAGGGTAAAGGTATGGCTTTTTCCGAAGTCAGAGAGTATCAGTTTGGTGATGACATCCGCAGCATCGACTGGAATGTGACCGCGCGTTTCAATCATCCGTATGTCAAAATTTTTGAAGAGGAGCGCGAACTTACAGTCATGTTGCTGATTGACGTGTCGGGCAGTAGTGACTTCGGTACGGTAGAGTACACCAAACGAACCATTATTACAGAGTTGGCTGCCACGTTGGCTTTTTCCGCTATTCAAAACAACGACAAAATCGGAGTGATATTGTTTTCCGACAAAATCGAAAAATTCATTGCTCCGCAAAAAGGACGCAAGCACATTCTGTTCATAATTCGAGAACTTTTGGAATTTCGTCCTGAAAGTCGGAAAACCGACCTCAATGTGGTGTTGCCCTATTTTAACAATGTCATCAAAAAACGCTGTACGTCGTTCCTGATTTCGGATTTTATGTCAGAGGATTTCGACCGTTCACTCATGATTGCGTCGAAAAAACACGACATGGTGGCGTTGCAGGTCTATGATCCCAAAGACATGGAGTTGCCAGATGTCGGTTTGGTCAAGATGAGCGATGCAGAAACAGGTTTCGATCGCTATGTCGACACTTCCGATAAGAAAATCCGCAAGGCGTACGCCGAGCATTGGTACAACCAGCAGCAGCGTATTACGCACAGTTTTAACAAAAATGGAGTTGATTTTGTATCGGTGTCAACGCAAGACGACTATGTCAAATGTTTGATGAATCTGTTTAGAATGAGAGGTTGATATGTTTAAAAGGATTGTTGTTTTGGCCGTTTTGCCCCTCTTTTTAGGTGTTGCCGCCGCACAGGAATGTTCCGTGTCGGCCATGATAGAACCGGGTGAAATCCGAGTGGGTGAGCAGGCTACACTCAATTTTGTCTTGATCCAACCCGATAACCAACAGTTTGTCTTGCCAGACTTTACAGATTCGGTTTGCGCGGGAGTCGAATTGGTCAAAGCTCCGGTTTTGGATACACTTCGCCTTAAGGATAATCGTATTCAGGTGAATATCAATTACTTGGTTACTTCGTTTGATAGCGGTTTTATCTTTATTCCCTCGCAACGGTTTGTCAGCGAAATGGCAGTTGTGGAGAGTATGCCGCTTGGCTTGACGGTTTCGACGGTGCCAGTCGATGTAGAGGCGCAGCAGATTTATCCCGAAAAGGATATCATGAAGGCTCCGTTCAGTTGGGTCGAGTTTTTCCAGTGGGTAGGCATCGTATTGGGCGCTCTGCTATTGGTTGCGCTTATCGTCTTTTTGATAATGCGTTATGGTTTGAAAAAGAAAATTCCTTTCCTTCCCGATCATGAAGAGCCAGAAACGCCTCCTTACGAGGTGGCGATGGAACGTCTGGCCGTTATTCGCGAGCAAAAGCGTTGGCAGACGGGCGAAGTCAAGGAGTTTTATACCGATGTAACCGATGTCTTGCGTACTTATTTCTCGAAACGGTTCGAAATCAACGCCATGGAATCCACCACAGAAGAAATTTTGGCGGATGTCAAAAAAATCGACGAAATGGCCGATTACCGTGCCGAATTGAAGCAGGTGCTTGAGCAAGCCGATTTGGTTAAGTTTGCCAAACATATCCCAATGGAGTCGGAACATTATGCCGCCATTGATAGTGCCTATCACATTGTTGAGGGTACCAAACCCGTTGAAGAAACACCTGTCGAAGGCGCTGATAATCAACAAACCGACATTAAAGAACAGACGTTATGACATTTTTGCATCCATATTATCTGCTTTTGCTGTTGCTGTTGGTTCCACTTGTTGCATGGTACGTGTGGAAAAACAAGTCTTTGACGGCCAAGGTGCAATTTTCGTCGCTTAAGGCGTTTGATGGCATCAAACGCTCCCCGATGGAGTACTTGCGCCATTTGCCGTTTGTGCTGCGCTGCCTTGTGCTGGTATTTGTGGCGCTGACCTTGGCGCGTCCGCAGCGCTCCGACAATTGGAGTAACCGCACGACCGAAGGTATCGACATTGTCATGTGGATCCCGATATTGACCAAGCACGCTGGAATACACCGCCGTCAGGATGGAAACCGGCGTTTGGACAAATCGGTCCCGCTGCTCGTTATTTGCTGAATACCGTCGGCTTGGCCCCTGGCGACATGATTCTTTTTTTCGGTTGGTTTCGCTTTGTGGAACAAACCCTGTTGGGCCAGTACCATTTTTCGAAAGGAAGAGGGGACATT
>JAGACJ010000039.1 GCA_017614195.1 Paludibacteraceae bacterium | reverse complement strand
GTTGCCAAGTCGTTCAATATCGATGCCCAAATCGTTGGCCGGGTGGAAAAGAGCGACCACACCCACCTCACTATCCAAAGCGAGTTCGGCACGTACGAATACTAATAACCAAATGACATTCAACGCTGGTACAACCGCAACAATCCGACTAGCCAGCGAAAAAGCCCTATTGGTTAAATAATCCCTATGAAAGAGTTCAAACACTTGAATATCAAAATCCTTGCGACTCTTGCAGCAATGGTGTCCGGGCTGACATCCTGCCCTCACAGTCAAAAAAGCAATAGTGAATCAGAGTCGGCAGGCACTCCGGACATCGTCAGCGACAGCACAACAATCGAAAACGAAGCCGTTGACAGCACAATAATCGGAGACCGTAGTCAACATGGCAACAAGGCTTATTATCCTCTAAATATACTGCTTTTTTGCTTCGGGGACAGCACCATTGTCATGGAGAACATGGACACTATTTTTGCAAAAGAAAAAAGTGCGAACTTTTTGTTTGCAAAAGTGGTATGGTATGCGGACTTTGAACCAAAAAAGGAAGACGTTGAATACCGCGAATTCATCAACTGGAGTAAAAAACACCTGCTAATATATGCAGAGATACCTGTTGACACTGCGGATATTCATAGTTGGAACGACATTCGAGAACGCAACGCCAAAAATTTCAATGAAATTATAAATAGCGATGAAGCCAATTCTGATTATGAGTATAGTATTCTTCAAGACGTTGTCCTGCACAGGGAAAAAAGCAAATCATATACCAACCATACCATTCTCTCAGCCACTGAAGGTTCGTTATACGGAGTGCACGGATACTATCTGCGCTACACAGCAAGTTTCAGCAATACCACCGGTGAACGCTTTGCATGGGATTGCATCGCAGATGTCGATGGACTGTTGTCTAAATTAGACAAGCGATATTTGGCTGGTTACCTGGAAGACACCGAAACCTGGGCAAGTATAGACACGGTGGTTGATTGGATGAAAAACAACAAACCTTGGTCGGACCCATATTTGAAAGAAACAACTGGCGGGAAATACCTCTGCCTTTTCTACCAAATCCGAGAGGTAGAATGGAGGATTCCACACCATTTCGAAATGTCTATCCCGTTGGACACTGTCATTCCGTATTTGAATGACAAAGGGAAGAAGTTTTTGTAAAAATCCTTAAAAAAAACAAATCAATAATCATTAAATTTACACACAATGTCGTCATTTACTAAGTCTATCTCATTTATTAAAAGCCTGCTAATCAAGATCCTCTTGGTGATCATTTTGGGTGTCCTGGCAATAACCTTTATTGAAAAATACATAAACGAAGGTGACAAAGAAAAAATCAGCCAGCTGAATCAGATGATTGATGAGCACACCACGGTAACTGCTGATTTGTCAGAGCATTATATAAAAGAGACGCTTTTTAAAAGCATCACACACTATAAGTTCGACTACTCATTCGATCTGAATGGAACGAATTATTCCGGCAAAATATACCTCAAAGGGGTTCCTGATACCAATAAGCTGACAATCTATTACTTGAGCAGCGACCCCAGCATCGTGTCCGCCGACCCTGTCCATGACCTGGAAAATGAACAGGACAGTCGTTCCGTTTCAAGTTTGATAACCGGCATTGTCTTGGCGTTAATCACAGGAATACTTATTCTCTCAATTGTAATGATGTTTAAAAAGGACGATAAGACAAAACAGGCAGAAGCAGAGCCTGCGCCCAAAACGAAAACGGTTGAAGAAAAAAAGGTTGCTGAAAAACCTGTTGTACGCCCTGCAGAGGAGACAACCGGCGAACCCGAAATGGACAAGGAAGATCCCAGAAGATTTATGCCTCACTAACCAGCCACCAAGCCAACAATTCTTGGTAGGAAACGCAAATTTTCGTATCTTTGGCAGCGCAAAGACAGTACCCGAAATGGCAGAAAACTCCCTATTACAGAAACTGGACGGACTGGTGGCGAGGTATGAGGAAGTATCGACCCTCATCACCGACCCCGGTGTCATCTCCGACCAAAAACGCTACATCAAGCTCACCAAAGAATACAAAGACCTGAACGGCCTGATGAAGGCACGCACCGCCTACATCCAGGCCCTCGGCGGCTTGGACGAGGCCAAACAACTGCTGGCATCGGAGTCGGATCCGGAAATGCGCGAAATGGCATGCGAAGAGCAGGCGGCCTGCGAAGCCCGGATACCAAAACTCGAAGAAGAGATCAAACTGCTGCTGATACCGTCCGACCCCGAAGACTCCAAAAACGTGGTGATGGAAATCCGCGGCGGCACCGGCGGAGACGAAGCCGCCATTTTTGCCGGCGACCTGTACAAAATGTACTGCAAATACTGCGAAACCAAAGGCTGGCGGGTGGAAGTGTCGTCGTGCAACGAAGGCACCGCCGGCGGATACAAGGAAATCGTATTCAACGTCAGCGGCGAAGGGGTTTACGGCATTCTCAAGTACGAGAGCGGCGTACACCGGGTGCAACGGGTGCCAGTAACCGAAACCCAGGGACGCGTACACACCTCGGCGGCAACCGTTGCGGTTTTGCCCGAAGCCGACGAGTTCGACGTGCAGATCAACGAGGGCGAAATCAAGTGGGACACCTTCCGAAGCGGTGGTGCCGGCGGGCAAAACGTCAACAAAGTTGAGTCCGGCGTACGCCTGCGCTACATGTGGAAAAACCCGGTTACCGGCAATGTCGAGGAAATTCTGATCGAGTGCACCGAAACACGCGACCAGCCCAAGAACCGCGAGCGCGCCTTGTCGCGTCTGCGCACCACCATCTACGACCGCGAGCACCAGAAATACATCGACGACATCGCCTCGCGGCGCAAAACCATGGTATCGACCGGCGACCGTAGCGCCAAAATCCGTACCTACAACTACCCGCAAGGGCGTATCACCGACCACCGCATCGGCTACACCATCTACAACCTCGGCGCCTTTATGAACGGCGACATCCAAGACTGTATCGACCACCTCATCGTGGCCGAAAACGCCGAGCGATTAAAAGAAAGCGAATTATAACACCATACGATATGACACGCGAACAATTATTCGAAAACATCAAAAAGAAACAGTCGTTTCTTTGCGTAGGGCTCGACACCGACATTCAGAAAAACCCCGAGTTTCTGTTTGACGAAGACGACGCCATGTTCCGCTTCAACAAAGCCATCATCGATGCCACCGCCGACCTCTGTGTGGCCTACAAGCCCAATCTGGCATTTTACGAAAGTATGGGCATCGAGGGTTGGGACGTGCTGGAACGTACCGTTGAGTACATCCGTACCAACTACCCCGACCAGTTCATCATCGCCGACGCCAAACGTGGCGACATCGGCAACACCTCGGCCATGTACGCCCGCACGTTTTTCGGCAACATGGACTTCGACAGCGTGACTGTCGCTCCCTACATGGGCGAAGACAGCGTCAGCCCCTTTATGACCTACGAAGGCAAATGGGTTACCCTGCTGGCCCTGACCTCCAACAAAGGCGCTTTTGACTTCCAGTTCACCGAAGGCACCGACGGCAAGAAACTCTTCGAAAAAGTACTTGAAACTTCGCAAAAATGGGGGTCGCCCGACAACCTGATGTATGTCGTCGGAGCTACCAAGGCCGAGATGCTCAAGGACATCCGCGCCATCATCCCCGACCACTTTCTGCTGGTGCCGGGCGTAGGCGCCCAGGGCGGCAGTTTGCAGGCCGTGGCCGAGAACGGACTGAACAAACAATGCGGATTGTTGGTCAATTCGTCGCGCGCCATCATCTATGCCGACAATACTGAAAAATTTGCCGAAGCCGCCCGCGAATCCGCACAAAAAGTACAAGCCGAAATGGCCGAGATTTTGAAACCCCTACTGTAAACCATGCCCACCAACAAGCGTAAAATCGTCAACGACCCGGTCTTCGGCTTTATCAATCTGCCGAGCGAATTGATTTTCAAGTTGTTGCAACATCCATTCGTGCAACGAATGACCCGCATCAAGCAGCTCGGCATGACCTTTTACGTTTATCCGGGAACCCAGCACACCCGTTTCCAACACTCGCTGGGAGCCCTGCACCTAATGACCGAGGCCGTCAAGACTTTGCGCGAAAAAGGCCATGAAATCACCGATGCCGAGGCCGACGGCGTGTATGCCGCCATTCTACTCCACGACATCGGACACGGGCCCTTCTCGCATACGCTCGAAGGATGGTTTTTCGACAACATCTCGCACGAAGAGGTCGGGCTTGCCATCATCGAACAACTCAACCGCAGCTTCGGCAGACAACTCAACGTCACCTTGCAGATTCTGCGCGACCAATACCCCAAACGCTTTTTGCACGAGTTGGTATCGGGGCAACTTGACATGGACCGCCTCGACTACCTGCGCCGCGACAGTTTCTTTTCGGGCGTAAGCGAAGGCAACATCGGTTCGGCCCGCATCATCAAGATGCTCAACATCCAAAACGACAAACTGGTGGTCGATGCCAAAGGCATCTACTCCATCGAAAACTTTTTGATGAGCCGCCGGCTGATGTACTGGCAAGTCTATTTTCACAAAACCGCATTCGCCGCCGACCACATGCTGCGCAAGACACTCGACCGCGCCCGCTGGCTCGAGCAACGGGGGGCCGACCTATACGCAACCGACGCCCTCAAATACTTTTTGCGCCAGAGCGCCGGCCAACTCAACGAAGAAAGCCTCGAGGCCTTCAAACAACTCGACGATTCCGACATTTGGGTCGCCCTCAAGGCTTGGCAGAAACATCCTGATAAAGTATTGTCGCTCCTGAGCAGTGGCATGGTCAACCGCAACATCTTCCGCCTCGAGATTTCGAACAAGCCCTTTGCCAAAGAACGCATCGAATCGCAAGTGAGCGAGTTGAAAGACGCGCTCGGCCTCAACGACGAGGAGGCAAGCTTCATGTATTTCGAGAACAAGGTGTCGACCCACCTGTACAAAGACAACGAGACCGGCATCGACATCCTGTACAACGACGGCAGTGCCAAAAGCATTTCGGAAGCCTCCGACATGTTTGACATTCAGCTGCTTTCGCGAAAAATGACCAAGCACTACTTCAGTTATTACCGGCTACCGAAATAAGGCGGTTTTTTGTTGGATAAATATTTGCCATTGTGGCAATATACTCGTATCTTTGCACAAAATTTTTCACGACACGATGGAAATTTCTGCATTGGAATTAGCAAACATGCTGGGAGGAACTGTCGAAGGTGATGCTTCCGTCAAAGTTTTCGACTATGCAAAAATAGAAGAGGGCAAACCCGGAACGCTGTCATTTTTATCGAATCCCAAATACGAGAATTTTCTTTACGAGACCGAAGCAAGTGTTGTACTTGTCAACAATGACTTCAAATTGGCGAAACCGACAAAGGCCACATTGATTCGCGTTCCAGACGCTTACCTTGCCTTGGCACAATTGCTACAGTTCGTTGAAGCAAAGACCAGAGTGGCTAAAAAAGGAATCGACCCCACCGCCGTAATTGCCAAGACCGCCAAAATCGGTAAAAACTGCTACATCGGCCCGTTCGTTTATATTGCCGACAATGCCGAAATCGGCGACAATACACAGCTGTACTCGCACGTAGCCGTTAACGAAAATGTCAAGATTGGTGCTGATTGCATCTTATACAACGGCGTGGTCATTTATCACGAATGCGTCATCGGCAACCGCTGCATCCTGCATGCCAACTGCGTCATCGGTTCCGACGGATTCGGTTTCGCCAAACAGCCGGACGGCTCGTACTTCAAGATGCCGCAAAACGGCAATGTTATTCTCGAAGACGATGTCGAAATCGGTGCCACCACCACGATTGACCGCGGTAGCATGGGGCCGACCATCCTGCACAAAGGCGTTAAACTTGACAACCAAGTGCAAATCGCCCACAACGTGGAATTAGGCGAAAACACCGCCATGGCTGGTTGTACAGGCGTTGCCGGTTCGACCAAAATTGGAAAGAACTGCATCGTCGGCGGGCTGTCGGGCATCATCGGGCACTTGCACATACACGATAACACTACCATCGCGGCTTACACGGGTATCACCAACAGCACCCGCGAACCCGGGCAAATCTATCAGGGTATTCCGGCACAACTGGCCAGCAAGTCACGCCGTTCGTTTGCCGTTTACCGCAACCTGCCCGAATTGTCGCGCACGGTTTATGAGTTAGAAAAAGAAATCAAGTCGCTTCAATCAAGATTAGACGCTCTTAATGGCTAAACAAGCAACAATAAAAGAATCTTTCACCCTTACGGGGAAAGGACTCCATACCGGCATCGTTGCCACTGCGGTATTTAACCCCGCACCCGAAGACAGCGGAATCCGCTTTGTGCGCACAGACATCGAAGGTAATCCCGAAATTCCGGCGAATGCCCTATATGTGGCACAAACCGAACGGGGAACAGTTCTTAAGAACGGCGATGCCGTTATCTCCACCATCGAACATGCCATGTCGGCCTTGTTCGCTCACGGAATTGACAATTGCACCATTGAGGTCAATGCCCCCGAAATGCCCATTTTAGACGGCAGTGCTGCATTGTATGTCAAAGAATTGAACCGGGTAGGCAAAACAGAGCAAAATACCGAAAAGAACTATTTCAAAGTAAAGGAGAAAATGGAGTTCAAGACGGGGACTGGGTCATCTCTCATTTTCATGCCAGACGACAAGTTCAGCGTATGCACCATGATTGAGTTTGACTCGCCGGTATTGAGCAACCAGTTTGCCGACCTCAACTCGCTCGACGACTATGATGCACAAATCGCAGCCGCCCGCACCTTCGTCTTTGTACGCGAAATCGAGCCTTTACTCAAGCATAACCTCATCAAAGGCGGAGACTTGGACAATGCAATTGTCATCTACGACAAAGAGACAGACCAAGCTTCTATCGACCATTTGACAAACCTATTGGGAATGCCGTCGATGCAAATCGACCACTTGGGCTATGTAAACCAACGTCCTCTGGCATTCGCCAACGAGCCGGCACGTCACAAGTTGCTCGATCTGATTGGCGACTTGGCGCTTATCGGGCACCCGATTATCGGCAAAGTGATTGCCACCCGTCCGGGACATACGGCCAACACCGAGGTGGCCCGACAAATCTGCAAGACTTTGGCCAAGCAAGACGCCGAAGCCCCGGCATACGACGCAAACAAAAAGCCCTTGTTCAACAGCGACCAAATCAAGCAGATACTGCCGCACCGTTGGCCAATGCTGCTGGTCGACAAAGTGATGTCAATTGAAGGACAGACCCTTGTCGCCATCAAAAACATTACCAGCGACGAAGCCGTGTTCCATGGTCATTTTCCAATGGAAGCCATTATGCCCGGAGTATTGCTTGTCGAAGCGATGGCGCAAGCCGGCGGAATCCTGTTATTACACGACAAGCCAGACGCATCAGCTTATTCCACTTATTTTTTACGAATTGACGAAGTGCGTTTCCGCCAAAAAGTAAAGCCGGGCGATACAGTTATTCTGCAAGTGACGCTTGACGGAGGCTTGCACCGCGGCATCGGCACCCTGATATGCAAAGCGTTTGTCGGC
>JAGACJ010000038.1 GCA_017614195.1 Paludibacteraceae bacterium | reverse complement strand
TGGCTCTCCATCGTAATATCCATCCGTACCGATGACATTACCGAAAACTATCCGACCTTCCCTATCGTAGAACTGCAATTCCGCGACACTGCAATACGAAGAATCTGGCGATAGCCAGCGCACATAACGGCAAACGTCCGAAGTATGCACAGGCAGATTCGTCCAACGCATTTCAGGAACAGACTCCACTCGGCAAAGTATCCGAGCATCAGAGAAATCAGGCGTGTCCGCCCCTTGGACGACTGCACCCAAGGCCCTTTTCAAGAAAAGGTTGTGATTCCTTTTGACATGGTATTTTCGATAAAGCGTCATCCGTTGCGGATGCGCCACATCAGGAACAAAGCGGTGTCGTACAGTTTTCCCGTCCACCTGCAGTAATACAAAAGGATAATCAAGCGGAAACACGCAATGTTCCTCCCTATAGCGGGTCGGAAAATACACAATCGAATCTGACAAATTCTCGAACAAGTACTCGCCATTCATACGAACAGCCCAAACCACAAACTGAAAAGCGCAGTCGTGCACAGCTAAGTATCCGAATCGATCTGGTTCCATGCGTGGAGACGGTATTCTAACTGTAAATCCAGAATAGTACCATGCAGTCACATCCTTCAGGCACGGGTCACGGAAATAAGCGGGAATCGGCGTTTCTTCACAAATAAGAGCCAAAGATCCAGCTTGTTCGGAAAAGCAAGTACGATATACCCTCGGCACATTCTTCCAATGGCGGTATTCTAGCCAACGGCGAACATGTTGTTCCCCGGGGTTCAATTCGCAAGCAGAAAAATCCTCTATGGATTTGCCAGGAAGAATCAACACATTCCAATAGTGTCCGTCCGGATACCCGTCAATGGCGCACGGGATACCTACCGACCGCATGGCAAATGCACCCAACGTGCAATAATCGAGGCATTGTCCGACCTTCATGCTCAACAGGTACGATGCTTTGTATCCATCACAAAAGCGGGGCGCATCTACGATGCGGACACCATTTCTTTTCAATCGCTGGTTGATTCGCACTGCCGCATCAATAAGAGAAAGCGTATCTGCCTGTAGCCCGCTGATAACATTCCGAAATGAATTTCGGTAAGACGCCATCCAAAGTTCTATCTCCTCATGGTGGATTCGGTACGGTAGCACATATTCATGAAATTCGATAGAGGAGAGATGGGAGTTCCAAGGCCTGCGATACAAGGTCATCATAGTGTCGATATGCCGAATAAGGAACTCCGCCTTGAGCGTTGACTGATCTGATTCTTTCCACGTATACAGTTCAAGCCTATTCTGGCAGAAGTTCTTATACTGGCGACGGAGTTCCCCGTCGGGAAGGTTCTTCTTAAACAAACTATCAGTAAAGGCGTAGAAGTCGCTCATGGCTGACGATGACATGGTGTATTTATTATCCATGTTGTCCAAAAGAAATTCGGCCGACGCCAGGGCAGCCGTGTCGCCTAACGCCTCATAATGTGCCAAGACATCATCCCGAACGCTGCGCGAACAAGATGTCACACAAAGAGCACACACCACCCATAAGATTTTCCATATTCTCATCGCATGCCTTCTTTGTTTCCGCGAAACCCATCCGCCAAATAATAGCGTTGCTTTTGGCAAGACCGAGCAATTAATCTGAGCCAAAGCGGAGAAAAAATCATTGATACAAAACCTATTACAGACATCAACCGCAACAGAACGTCCGTTCCGGCCTTTATTTCAATCATTTTCATCAACGCGTAAATACCAACGAAGACCACGATTTCTACAAACGTAACGAAGGGGGTTCCCCTTTTGACTTTCCGATCCAGAAATTCCCACCGAATATTGTCGTACGGATGCGGCAAGAACGTGATTATTGGCAAGAAGCCTGTCGTGAACAAGAATATCGATAAAATCATTATTCCCGCTGCCCGCCAAAACAGTAGCATGCAAATGACGGCGAGCAATGCATTGACCACAAATACCACTTTATATTTGAAGAGAATCAACCACTCGGCCAAATGAGACCGGTTCACGGCAAGGCAATCCCAAAAAACAGACTGAAGGGAAAATGCGAGATTGCCCATGAGAAAAGGAACCAACAAAAAAGGGACCAATAGATGGAGCATCAAGATTTCTTCCGGAACTCCGGAAAATATATCCATTCGAATACTAAACGGGCACAATCCCATACACAACAATGCTATAAGCAACAGGGGCTTACAACTTCCCTTCCACAATGGACGGCAGACAATATCGTACAATCCCGCTTCAGAAGTCAACAAACGAAACTTTCCCTCATCCGAGGAAGACTCGTCATACGTCTGCTGGAGCCAATACACAGTCAGTCCGACTAACAACGCTACCAACCAGATGATATACAACACAAATGGGCACCACCACAGCATTTCGGAGACACGTAAGCCAGCCATGCCCACCGCAAACGGAACTGCGTACAACAAAAAGGGAACCGCCAACCGAATCAAGACAGTTCCAGACATTCGAAAGGAAAATGCGCAAAGCATATTCAAGACGCATCCCGTCAGCAAAAAAGGTATCAACCAATATCCTGCCACATTGGAACTCCATATGGTAAACGACATCCATATGGGGACAAACACGTTTTGCACATCAGTCAACAGACTGAGCAAAACGACGCGTCCAAACGTCAGCTTACTGACTGGTAACGTCCTAATTACAGGAGAAAAAACCACCCATATGCTTTGTGAAAAATAAAGACGAAGAAAGATGTCATACACTAAACAGATCAAAAAAGACATCCACAGGGACTGGTATAGGGATAAATCTGACATGAACAACGGGACTAGATATCCCAGAGCACCAGCGGAACACGCTTGCAAGATAAAGACCAACGACTTGACAAACAACTCTATCCGCACGTTATCATTCGACAAAAGAAACTGCCAATAGAGTTTTTCGTAATCACATATAATTTTCCAGTCTCTCATTGTTCTATTTTCATCAGTTCCCAAAATTCACACCCATCACCAAGGTATTTCCGATAATAGTTTCCGTGTACCACGTATGTGGTGGGTATATAATCTATTTGCAACTTGTCAGCCAGACGCTGTACAGAATCGCACACAAACTGGTAACACCCATGGAACTTCCAATATTCAAGCAAAGCACTATCAGCAACCGCTTCGGATACCGGTGCCACAAAAATAACCGTATACCCGTCCAACTGCATAGAATCCAATTTTCTCACAAGTCGATGGCAGATATCGCATTCGGGATGAAAAAAAACGACTATGCTTTTACGCGAGTCTCCAGCAATCAAAGAGAGTATCTGCAAAGAACCATCCATCCTCTCCTTTCTAAAAACGCCTGTCAACACGATACCCACCGCGCCAAGCAAACTCAATACCAACAGCACTTTTTTCATACACCCTGCATCATCGCAACCATCATGGAAAGCAGGGTCAACACGAAATTGGGAACAACATAGGCACACAAGGTCAAATCAACAGATTGCCGAAAAGTATACTGCACAGTCCGGTGAATTGAGAACACTAGCGCGGCAATGTAAACAAGGGTGGTAAGACTCAGCGCACGCAAGGGAACCTGCATCCAGAGATCGAATCTGTCGATATCGAAAAAGTACAACAAGGAATCTGCCGAAGCTCGTATATCTGCTGGTACACCACATGCGTATAGGATTATTAGGAGCGCTCCCATGACCAAAGAAGTCCATTCCGCACACAAAGTAGCATATAAGAATCTACTGAAAGTTGGGGTCCCCAACGGCTCACTGCTATACAAAATTCGGCAGCACCCCCATAGAAAGAGAGCTATTAGCAAAAAGGAAACAACCACATTCAACCAAGCGAAAACAACAGTCACCCCGCTCAACCACGGGTTCATTTCCGTCAAGCGAATGAAATCTACACCCAGAAAGCATTCGGGCATCGCATACACCCGCACCGCTTGCACAATACATGTCACCACCGAAACAAGTAAAATATTCATCCACAACTTTTCCTTCATATCCAATAATCAAAAGGAGAACCAATCAAGCCACTTTAACATCCTCATGATAGCTAACGTATAGCCTACCAAAAACGCAATCATAAGTTGTATCCATAAATCACGTGTATCAGAAGAGTCCATTTCCACCAACGATTTCCGCTCTAAACCCAACTTCTTACGAACTGCGGAATTAGTTCGGAAAAGGTATTCCAAAGGAAGCCATAATACCGCAGCCACGGGGAAACCCCACAAATCCTCTGCATGAGGCAGACCCGTGGCGATAAGAGAAACCGTAATCAGACATAGAAACGCCACAAACGCAACGGACGTCCGAATATATTTTTTTTCTTTTAAAGTCATAACAAGAAAAAAGGAATCCTCGGGTACCTTTCACGGAGAAAAATCAACCGAATTGGTAACGGCAGGTAACTGTGAACATTTCACCCAAGTAAGCTCCGGCTACAATACCGTAAACCACACCCCAGCCACCAGCGGACGCCCCCGCAGCAACCATCAAGCCATTCACAATAGTACCACCTACGCCGCATGCATCACCTCCTACGGCTTTTGCCATTTCGACCTCACTCAATTTCTTCATATTTTCCTAGTTTTTAATTTGTTAATAATTAAACGTTTAGTGAATTTTGTTCCGGATAAAAATTCAGGCAACAAAAGTAGTCAAAAAAAAAAAAAAACATCCAAGTTAAAAAAGATTAAAACCCTATCACTCGGTACGCAGCCAAATTTCCCATCCTTTTTTATACAAATGTCGCGACAATTGATTATCTTTGTGTTTGTCAACCCTCAAATAAGACTAACACAAAATACTTGTTATGAAAAAATTACTTGTACTCCCCCTGTTGGCGTTGCTCGCTATGCCCGCCAACGCCCAGTTTTTGAACCGCCTTGTGCGCGGGGCCACAAATGCCGCTGAAAACGCGGTACAAAACAACGTAAACCGCAAGGTTGAAAAAGGCGTTGACGACGCCTTCAACGGCGAAGACTCGGACGAGGATTCCAATCGCAGCTCGTCCAAATCCAAATCAAAAGACAAAAACAACGGCAAGTCGCAAGCGGCTGGCTGGACCTGCCCGGCATGCGGCACGTCCGGCAACAACGGCAAGTTCTGCAACGAATGCGGACAAAAGAAGCCCGAGCCCCAATCCAACGAATGGACCTGCCCGTCGTGCAAGCACAGCGGCAACACCGGCAAGTTCTGCGATGAGTGCGGCACCAAACGCGACGGCTCGAAACAAAACGAGCGCGCCGCCTCGCAGTGGAACAAATTCGACTTTGTGCCCGGCGACGAGGTCATCTTCTACGACCAGCTCGAAGGCGAGCAATTGGGCGAATTCCCCTCGAAATGGGAACTCATCGACGGCGAGGCTGAAATCCAGCAGGTGAACGGCGAAAACGTCATCGCCATGCTGAATGACAGTCGGATCATGCCGCTCATCGACCCGACGTGGAACTACCTGCCCGACGTCTATACCATCGAATTCGACTACTACGAATTCTATGAAGAAGACGGCGACGACTACGGCCGCCTGGTGTTCAAAATCATGCCCTCCAGCGAACACAACCTGACTTGGGATTTGGTCAACATCAACTTTGACAACTACATCACCAAAAACGACCACATTACGTGGAAGGACGACAGCAAAATCATCAATACGGTGGCCGCCGACATCGCCATCTCAACGGGAGAAGGCTTCACCAACAGCAACAAAATCGAAACGGTCGCCTTCAACCAATGGCACCACATTTCGGTTTCGGTCAACAAACGCGCCGTCAAGGTATATTTCGACGAAACCCGCGTGGCCAACATTCCCAACTACAAAAACCCCAATGGAGGATTCTTCGGCTTCCATTACTATGGTGGCCGAACCGAGCAACCCGCCTACATCAAGAACGTGCGTTTTGCCAAAGGAGCCAAACCTCTCTACGACCGGATGATGACCGACGGCAAGTTCATCACCTACGGCATTACCTTCGACGTGGGCAAGGCCGTGATCAAACCCGAATCCATGGGCGAAATCAACCGCATTGTCAAACTGATGAACGACAACCCCGAACTCAAGTTTGAGGTACAAGGACACACCGACAACACCGGCAGCGCCGCCACCAACCAGACCCTTTCGGAACAACGCGCCCAAGCCATCGTGGCCAAACTGGTCGAAATGGGCATCAGTGCCGACCGTTTGAGCGCCGTTGGCAAGGGACAAACCTCGCCGCTGGCCGACAACTCGACCGACGAAGGCCGCGCCAAAAACCGCCGTGTGGAATTTGTTAAAAAATAAGCGATTATGAAAAAGACACTGATCACCGCCATCACACTGGCCTGCGCGTTTGCCTTGCAGGCCCAGACCAGCCCCGAAACCATCATGTCGTGGTGTCCGGCCCTGCCGAGCGAGGCCGACATGATCCGTTTCGAAACCGAAAACCTCCGCCAGCAAACGCTCAGCCAACCCGATCTGTACGACGACTTTGCCGACGCCCTGAAAACGGCGAGAAGCAAAGCCAATGCCGTGATTGAAAAGGAAAGCGCCTCCATCGACAAAGTCATGGCCTCGAAAACCAGCGGCACCGACCTGACCGTTGCCCAGGCCTCGCAGCTCAGCGAGGCCCAAGCCCGCCAGTTGGCCCAAAACAAAATGACAAGCACCATGACCGGCCTCGGCCTCAGCGCCGAAGACATGGCCCGCATGCAGAGCGGCGACCTCAGCGAGGCCGAGCAGATGGCCCTGGCCAACAAGGTGATGATGGCCCAAACGGGCGGCATCAGCATGGAGGACATCCAACGCATGGAGCACATGAGCGACGCCGAGCGCGCCCAGTACATGCAGCAGCACCAAAACAAAGGCAACATCGATGCCAAGATGCAGCAAAACCAAAAGAACCTCCAGAAATCGCAGCAGGTCAATGCCCTGATTCAGCAAATGCTGGAATACGACCGCCAGGCACAGGCCTACACCGATAAGCGCAAAAACTTTGGCGAGCGGGCCAAGGAGCAGGGACGCGCACTGTACAACAAGCAGTTCAAGCAGCGCTACGATGCCCTGGAAGCTACGGCACAGCAAGCCATCCGGGACGGAGCCTTGTCTGAAAAATACAGCGAAGAGGAAGCTCCCAAGGTCGAAGCGGCAGCCAAGCGCCTCGAAGCCGTGCGCAAACAGCAAACCGACCTGACGTGCGAGTTCTACCGCCAGTACATCCCCATGTACCGCAAGGCGGTTGCGGACCAGATGGCACAGTGCAAAAACACCTTTTTGCCTGTCATGAAAAGCAAGAAGCAGGTGATGGACCAGCTCTACCAACTGACGGGCGATGCGCAATACGCCATCACCAACATCTACCCGTTCACGGCCGCTTCCGACTACCTCGAAATCGCCGAAGAACTGGCCGATTACGCACTGGAGTTCTGATCCTGCAGATTTCCCAAAGCAGCGGACCCGTCTGAGAGGCGGGCCCGCTTTTTTTTGAAAAAATAACGATTTAAAGCAATATTTCTTTGGTATATCGGAATTTATCCATAACTTTGCGCCCTAAATGTTTCGTAAAGGTTTGAAAAGCAGGCTCCGCCTCACCTTGCGAAGGTACTTATAAAATTTATAAACTATGTACGCTATTGTTGAAATTGCGGGACAACAGTTCAAGGTCGAAAAAGACCAGAAAGTGTTTGTACACCGCTTGAATGAAGAGCGCGGCGCTCAAGTGGAGTTCGACAAGGTTCTCCTCATCGATGCCGACGGTAAAGTGAAAATCGGCGCTCCTACCGTAAAAGGAGCCAAAGTGTTGGCTGAAGTTGTATCGCACGTTAAAGGCGACAAAGTGATCGTTTTCAAGAAAAAACGTCGCAACGGCTATCGTGTTCGCAACGGTCACCGTCAATGCTTCACCGAGTTAATGATTAAAGATGTTGTTGCTTAATTAAGAGGAGGATTTAGATTATGGCACATAAGAAAGGTGTCGGTAGTTCGAAGAACGGCCGTGAATCAGAAAGCAAACGACTTGGCGTGAAAATCTACGGAGGTCAAAGCGCCAAAGCAGGAAACATCATTGTTCGTCAACGCGGTACGGTACACCACCCGGGCGAAAACGTAGGTATGGGCAAAGACCACACCTTGTTCGCTTTGATTGACGGTACTGTTGTATTCCGCAAAAAGAAAGACAACAAATCATTTGTTTCGGTTGTAGCAGCCGCTCAATCGTAACAAAACGGACAAAGCATGAAAAAAGAACCTCGCTTGAGGTTCTTTTTTTGTTTTAGGCCATACAATGGCAATTTATTGTTATCTTTGCAAGTTCATTAACAAAAGATTGATCTAATTTCAGAAATATGCTGACACTCAAGTACATTACCGAGAACCGCGACGAAGTGATCGCCCGCTTGGCCAAAAAACATTTTGATGGTCGCGAGGCCATTGACAATGTCATTGCTTTAGACAACAAACGCCGTGCCACCCAAGCCAAATTGGACGGTATTTTGGCAGAAATCAACCAGTCATCCAAGCAAGTGGGCGACCTTTACAAGCAAGGCAAACGCGATGAAGCAGATGCCATCAAGAGCAAGACCGCCGCACTCAAGGAAGAGAGCAAAACTTTGTCGGCTGAGATGGACGCCTGCGAAAAAAGCATCACCGATATTTTGCTGACGGTTCCCAATGTACCCAACAACGACGTTCCTGAAGGCTCCGGTGCCGAAGACAACGTGGTGGTTCGCATGGGCGGCAATTTGGAAGACCTGCCCAAAGACGCCCTTCCCCACTGGGAACTGGCAAAAAAATACGACCTGATTGATTTTGAATTGGGTGTCAAGATTTCGGGTGCCGGATTCCCGGTTTACAAAGGACAAGGCGCCCGCTTGCAACGCGCGCTGATCAACTTCTTCCTCGACGAGGCCCGCAATGCAGGCTACTTGGAAATTATGCCTCCGACCGTAGTCAACGCCGCATCGGGTTACGGCACAGGCCAATTGCCCGACAAAGAAGGCCAGATGTACCACGCCGAGGTGGACGACTTGTACCTGATTCCCACTGCCGAGGTACCTGTAACCAACATCTACCGCGATGTGATTTTGAACGAAAACGACCTGCCTATCAAGAACTGCGCCTACACCCAGTGTTTCCGCCGCGAGGCCGGCTCATACGGTAAAGACGTGCGCGGACTCAACCGTTTGCACGAGTTTTCGAAAATCGAGATCGTACGCATCGACACGCCAGAGCACTCGTATCAAAGCTTGGACGAGATGATTGCCCATGTTGAGAGCCTTGTGAACAAGTTGGAACTGCCCTACCGCATCTTGCGTCTTTGCGGCGGCGACATGAGTTTCACCTCATCAATCACCTACGACTTTGAAGTCTATTCCGAAGCGCAGAAACGCTGGTTGGAAGTCAGCTCAGTATCGAACTTCGAAAGCTATCAGGCCAACCGTCTGAAATGCCGCTACAAAGGCGCCGACAAAAAAACGCAGTTGTGCCACACGCTGAACGGTTCGGCACTTGCTTTGCCCCGTATCGTAGCAGCCTTGCTCGAAAACAACCAGACCCCCGAAGGCATCCGCATTCCAAAGGCGCTTGTACCCTACACCGGTTTTGAGTGGATTAAATAATCGACATGCGCCAACGGCTGTATCCCATATCCTTCACTCCGATTTTGAAACCGCTTATTTGGGGCGGTTCGCGCATCGGTGCGTATAAGGGGCTCGACATCGCCACCGAAGGAATTGGCGAATCATGGGAATTGTCGGCCGTTGACGAATCGCAGTCGGTCGTGGCCGAAGGGCCGTTGCAAGGCTATACGCTGCACGATTTGATTGTCGAATACCAGGAATTGTTCGTCGGCGAAAAAGTGTATCAGCGCTATGGCGACCATTTTCCGCTGATGGTCAAACTGATTGACGCGGCAGAGGATTTGTCGATTCAGGTTCACCCCGATGACGAGATGGCGCACAAACGCCACCAGACCAATGGTAAAACCGAAATGTGGTACATCATCGACGCCGCCCCCGAAAGTCGTCTGTATACCGGGCTGAAACGCGGCACTTCGCCAGAGGATGTAAAGCGGCACTTGCAAGACCACACGCTGTGCGATGTGTTGAATTACGAAAGCACAAAACCAGGCGACGTATTTATGATTCCGGCAGGTCGCGTACACTCTATCGGCTCTGGCATTTTACTGGCCGAAGTACAACAATCGTCGGATGTTACCTACCGGCTTTGGGACTATGACCGTCGTGACGCACAGGGAAATCCTCGGCAACTGCATATTGATCTTGCGCTCGAAGCCATTGACCATACCTATTACAATAGTTACAAAACCGAGTACCAGCGACGACTCGGCAAGCCGGTCCGCCTGGCGCAATGTCCCTACTTTACCACCAATCTGCTCGAGTCAGACACGGTGATGGTCATGGATTACAGGGGATTGGACTCGTTTGTAATTTGGCTGTGCATCGAAGGAGAAGCCACTTACACGTCGACCAGACGCAATAACGGCCGTATCGCCCAAGGGAATTTGCTGCTATTTCCCGCCTGCGACCAGCCCAAAGCGTTGATTCCCATCGGGAAATCGGTGAAAATATTGGAAGTTTACATCAATTAGTTCCAATTTCAATTTTTTATATTAACTTTGCAACCGCAAAACGATCGGGGCGTGGCGCAGTCCGGTAGCGCACCTGGTTTGGGACCAGGTGGTCGCAGGTTCGAATCCTGTCACCCCGACGACATA
>JAGACJ010000037.1 GCA_017614195.1 Paludibacteraceae bacterium | reverse complement strand
CTCGATGAAATGCCACACGGTGTGTGCCAGCATGTGTGCTGTCTGACCGTCGCGGTCGTGCAGGGGATTCATCTCGAAGAGGCCGAAGCAGGAGGTCTTGTCGCTCATGCCGGCGAAGCGTGCCACCTGGCAGAGCTGCTCACCATAGAGGCCGTGGGGCGAAGGGTTGGCGTTGGCGGGAGCATCGCCCTGGCGCACAGCGCTGATGTCGACAGCCACCACGTCGCTGTAGCGCACAAGGGGTTCCGCCTGCTCCATATCGGCCTGCAGTTCACCCACGCGCTTGGTACTGAATTTGAGCTCGTCCATAAGTTTTATCATCTCCTGGCCCACGAAGTAGGTCTGGTAGCCCATAGCGACATAGTCGAAGAGGTAGTTAGGCTGCTGGAGGATAATATGTTGTAGGTAGTTGCTGCTGTTTATCTGGTCGCCGCCGTCGAGATTGAAGCGGGCGTCGACGGAGCAAATATTGATGACGCGACCGAGAACCTCGTAGGCCTTGTAGATGGGGAACACGAGGTCGTCGCTGCCGCCGAGAACAATGAGAGTGATGCCCTGTTCGAGGAGATGTTGGAAGACCTCTATGACGGCGAAGTAAGTGTCGCGAGGAGAAGCGCCTACGGCGATGTTGCCGAGGTCGGCCAACTGCATATCGTCGTGCGGCTTGGCGAGTCGGTAGAGGTAGTGGCGAATGTAGTCGGATGCGGCAGCGCAGCCGCTGTTGTATACCGAGGCACGGTCTTCGGGGACGCCCAGGAGAGCCAGTTTTACGCCGTCGAGCTGGGGGAATCCCGCTTCGGGTGTATATGCCAATATGTCGTCGCCCAGCATCGGGTGGAACTGCTCGCTGCGGTAGTTCACCACGTTCATGTCTATGGGCTCAAAATATCCGCTCAGATCCATAACTTTTCGCTATTCTTTATCCTTAATAACGCCTACGGTGGTGAAATATTGTGCCGGTGAGCCAAAGAAACAGTAAAAGGCTGGCGCGAAATGCGTCAGCCTTTTTCCTTTGTGACCCTGCTGCGACTCGAACGCAGGACCTAGAGTTTAGAAGACTCTCGCTCTATCCAGCTGAGCTACAGGGCCGCTCTTGTCGGGACACCCAGATTCGAACTGGGGATCTCCTGCTCCCAAAGCAGGCGCGATAACCGGACTTCGCTATATCCCGGATGCTAAAAAAGACGCCTTCGGGGCGTCTTTTGGCGGAGAAGGGGGCTCCAAAACGCCACTTTTAGGCACCTTTCTCACGAAATTTGACATTTCATTTTCGCCAATTTAGACGCTATTGTGAAACTACAATTTTCACCTAACATATTACTATTTCAAACTTTTCGGGTCGCTTTTCGGGTCACCCTTACAGCCGCTCACGCTGAATATTTCACGATGCAAAGATACACACTTTTTTTGACACGCCAAATTATTTGTTGAATTTTTCCATTTCCGACGCTTTGAGGGTATCCACAATTTTTATGTACGGGCGCATGGCCTTGTAGTCCTTGTGACCCGTCCATGACATGATTACTTCCCCAGGGATGCCCAGCATAAGGGCATTGACAACAAAGGTACGACGGCCACAATGGGTTGTGAGCATTTCCCATTTCGGGTGTACCTCTTCATAACGTGTGGAACCCTTAAAATACACTTCCCGTTGTGGTGCATTGATGCCCACCATTTCGCCAATGGTTTTCAAATATTCGTTCATTTTGGCGTTGCTGATTACCGGCAGAGCCAGGCCGCGTTTGAGAGGCACATCGGCGTATTTTTCCAGTATGGCACGGGAATACTTGTTTAGTTCGATTTTGAGGGAGTCAACAGTTTTCTTTGTTACCGTGGTAAAGTAACCGGCAGAGAGGTTCACATCTTCCTTTTTGAGTTTGGCAACATCGGAGTAACGCAAGCCGGTGAAGCACTGGAAGCAGAAGACATCGCGCACGGCGGCAATGCCACAATGGTTTTCGCCAAACGGGTATTCGTACAACTGCATGAGTTCTTCCCATTCCAGGTATATAACTTCTTTTTGGGAGCCATCGCCGCCGCGAAGCCGTGGGCGATAGGTTTCAAAATCGTTGTTGCCCAGCAAGCCCCGTTTGTAGCACCAGCGCAGAAACATACGCAGATTGTACATTGTTTTGTATATAGTAGTGTTGCGCAAGCCCTCACGGTGCAGGGAGTCAATAAACCCTTGTATGCCGCTTTCGTTCATTTGCGACAATGACAAATTCTCGCAATATTTCCGCAGATGTTCGCCCAGAGCGGCAAACTTTTCAAACGATGCTTTAGTCCATTCTTTTTGCTTTGACTGGTACGCGACAAATTCACCCAGGGCGGTGAAGATTGAGCCGCTTTGCGGTTTCTGTTTGCTTGCTTTCGGCTGTTTGCCGACAGCGGCCAGTATGGGTTGCCGCACATCGTCGGCGGTGGGTACGCGGTTTTGCAGTTCGCAACGCTGGAACACCTTATCAATAGCCGTTTCGACTTCAACAAGTTTGGCGTTGACCATTGAGCCAGCCACACCGCCGACAGACACCGCGCCCGACTTCATGCGCCCTTTGGCCGCATCCCATTTCGACGGTTCCACGGCGATGCCCAGGCGCACGTTGAGCCGTGAGCCGCCCCAGCTTATACGCACGCGGATTGACTGTGTGCGATTGTCGGCAGGGATAAGACCGAAGCGCACAGAATATTTCATGGTTGGGTTGTTGTGGGTTTTGGTGCAACCGACATCATGCGACCGCGCCCCGTTAGCAGCCAGGATGCAGAAACGTGGTGGTCGGCGCATAGGTGGTACAACGCTTCCGTTTCCACGGCGGTGTAACGGGAGCCGCCGACGGGTTCCGCGCCGTACTGTTGGCGCATTTCCCTATACCGTGGAGCGTGCAGACCGCAGTCGATAATAAACCCCGACAGCGACCGAATGGCACCCGTGGAAACGAGCGTATCGACAGCCGCGAAGAAACGGCGGTTGACAGCCTCCTGGATTGCCGAGGGTGGATTAACTACACGCGGCATAGTTGGCAAGCATGGTTGAAAATTCACCCCGATCCACAGCCGCCGTTGGTGAGCCGTTGAGGAAAGCCAACTCCAGGGCGTTGAAGATAGAACGCGGCATGATGCCGTAGTATTGAATGTTGCCGTACCATTTGGCAACGCTGATGTTGATTGTGGGCATGGTTATTGGTTAATTCCAGTTTCGTTGCTAACACCTATACACTTCTTATCTTCATCGAACAGAAGCGTAATTGAATAATTGCTTTCAGCCCAAGTGTAGAAGAAACCAGGGGCATTGTCGCGGTCTTCAATTACGCAGGTTGAAAAACTGGTACTTTTGCCGCATTTGCTTTCGATTTCTTCAAGGGAAAGCCCCGTAAGAGTTCCGAGGGCTTGAAAATTCTGTTGCAAGATAGTTCCTTTTGCGGAGCGAAAGCCAGCAACAAGGAATCCGACAAAGCCACCGGCACAACCGCCGACGATTGCGGCAATGGTGTAGTTCCAGTCAAGGTCAACGGCAAGCCACATGGCAACGCCAACGCCCACCAGGGCAAACGAGATTGCAAAGCTGTTTTTGTTCATTTTGTGATAGTTTTTATTGGTTTTTACTAATGTTTAACATTGCGACTAATTGGGCGTTGGTTTCCACAAGTTTTGCGTTTGTGGCAACCAACTGTTGCAACACCTCGGCAAACGTGGGTTCAGTGTTGGGGGCGGTATTGGCGTTTGCTTCCACATTCCCGTTGCCATTGTTGGCGATGTTTTGCACAACACCACCAGGGGCGTTTACTTCTTTTGTTTGGGCAGTTGCGCCGTCAGCAGATAGCAAAATTTCGCCATTGCCGGTAAGCACATATTGTTCGTTTATGGGGTATAATTCAAAGACCCTTTTAATAAAATCGGAAGAAAAATTTAAGTTTTTTGTACGCACATCATTGAAATAACTTTTATTTTTCCCACATTTGACGCATAAATCCGACAGCGAGCGGATTAGCTTACGACTTTTTAACGAAAAAATCGCCTCTATAAGTCGTTGTTGTTCAGCATAATTCAAAAAATCTTTCATTTTTGCGTAAAAAATTCGTTGCCAATTCAGAAAAAGGTCGTATCTTTGCACCGTGATTTTGAAAAGACACTGCAAAGGTACAAAGAAAATCGGACATACCAAACACAAAAACTACTTATAGTAATACGGAACCACCAAAAACGCAACGATATGATAACCGAAAGAACCAAGAAAGCAATAGCCAAGTTTGTAGAAGACTACAAGCGCACAGTGGCAGAGGTGTACGGCGGTGATGCCGAAAGCGCGATGGCCGAGGATTGCACCACATACTACACGCTTGAAGTGCAGGTATTGAAAACCAAAATTAAGTACACCACCAACTACACCG
>JAGACJ010000036.1 GCA_017614195.1 Paludibacteraceae bacterium | reverse complement strand
GATCTTCATGCCCTTGCCGAAGTAAGCTTCGTCAACATTCAGAGCGATGCCGTTCCAGTTAGCGGTTCTGCCGGTAGCTACAAGGCAGTTCGAGCCGTTTACGCCCTTGCCTTCCCGCTTTGCGGTGGATGTCAATTTTGTCGGAGACCCGTCGTTCCACAAAAAGTCTTTGCAGAACCAAACCGAAGACATTCACGAGTATGTGGTGCGTTTCTATGAACAGAAAATGCAGCGTACCGCCGAATTGGCCTATCCGTTTATCAAACACGTATATGAGACACAGGGCGACCGCTACGTCAATATCGTGTTCCCGTTCACCGACGGAAAGTTGATGTATCAGATACCGGTTAACCTGAAGGAAAGTTACGAAACGAACGCCAAATCGGTAGTTAAGGCGTTCCAGAAAGCCGTGTTGCTGCATACGATTGACGATGCGTGGAAAGAACACTTGCGTACCCTTGACCAATTGCGCGATTCGGTGCAAAATGCCAGTTATGAGCACAAAGATCCGTTGTTGATCTATAAACTGGAGTCGTTCAACCTGTTCAAAAAGATGATTGACGAAATCAACTTCAAGGCATCTTCGATTCTGATGCGCGCCCAAATTCCGACTCCTGACCCCGAGCGTGTGCGCGAGGCCGAGCAAAAACGTCAGGATTACAGCAACTTGCGTACGCAAAAGAGCGACATCATGCGTGCCGGCCAGCAAGATACGCGCGAGCGTCAGAAGACGCAGCCTATCCGTGCCGAAAAGACCGTTGGACGTAACGACCCTTGTCCATGCGGCAGTGGCAAAAAGTATAAGAATTGTTGTGGAAAAGACGTATAAGTTATGTTTGATTTATTGTATGTCACTTGGAATCCGGATCCTGTAGCGTTTTCGCTCGGGGCTGTTTCCGTTCGTTGGTACGGCTTGATTTATGCCACCGGTTTTTTGATAGCCATTTCGATTTTGTCACGAATGTTCAAGCGTGACAAATGCCCCGAAGATTGGGCCGACAAGTATTTTATCTACATGGTGATCGCTGTGGTTGTCGGCTCACGTCTCGGTCACGTGTTCTTTTACGATTGGGCTTACTACAGAAACCATCTGCTCGAGATTTTTCAGGTATGGAAAGGTGGCTTGGCCAGTCATGGCGGTACGATCGCCATTTTGATTGCTGTGTGGCTGATGGCCAAGTACATGTGCAAGAAAACGTTCTTGTGGCTGGCTGACCGCTCGTTTGTGATTTGCTCTGTGGTGGCTTCTATGATTCGCATCGGCAATCTGATGAACTCCGAGATCTATGGTTGCGAAACCACATTGCCGTGGGGATTCAAGTTCTTGCGTGATTTTCCGGGAGTTCCCGTGGAATTAGTGCCGATATGTCATCCGACTCAAATTTATGAATCTTTAGCATATTTGACATTGTTTGTCCTACTGATGTGGTTGTATTGGCGCACAGACGCGGCCAAAAAAGAAGGTTTGTTGACGGGTATCGGCTTTACATGGCTGTTTGTGGCACGATTCTTGATAGAGTTCATTAAAAACGACCAGTCTGATTTCGAGGCCGGCATGGTGTTGAATATGGGACAATTGTTGAGCATTCCGTTTATCTTATTTGGCATAGGCCTGTTGGTTTATGTATGGCAAAAAGATAAAAAGGCCAGGCAAATTACCTCCGCCAAGTCATAATCGCTGTCGGACCAAAACAACTGAATTATGGGTTTTCTAACATTCATAGGCAGCATTGCTTTGTTTGGCTTTTTAATGATTCTGTTCTTTGTCTTGCACAGTGTCATTTCAATACGTAACTTATTGTCGCGTAAACCGTCGGCTCGTAATGAACAACAGCAAGAGACGCGTAAGGCGAGAGAGTTTGTGCAGCAAAAATACGACAAGGAAAAGGCACAAGACGTTGAGTTTGAAGAATTGTGATGAATAAATTGCGTTTAATTGCCTGTGGGTGCCTTTTGGCATGTACTGTCGCGCGTTCGGCTGACTATGTCCCTCCTATGCCGATAAAAATGGAGTTGAGCGCCAATTTCGGCGAATTGCGCGCCAACCATTTTCACTCTGGTCTTGATTTGAAAACGCAGAAAGCCATCGGTCAGCCGGTATATGCCATTGACGACGGTTATCTGGTGCGAATCAATATCTCGGCTACGGGATATGGCAACTGTCTGTATGTTGCCCATCCCGGCGGGTACACCTCTGTTTATGCGCATCTCGACCATTTTCTCCCTTTTATCGACTCAATCGCCAAAAATGAGCAGTATCGTCGCGAAAGTTTTGCCATCGACTATTTTCCCGAAATTGGGTCGATTCCTATCAAACGTGGCCAGCAAATCGCTGTGAGCGGTAATTCAGGGTCGTCGGGTGGTCCTCATTTGCATTTTGAGATTCGGGATTCGCGTACGCAAGATGCGCTTGACCCACAGATTTTTTTTCCGGTCGAAGACAACGTCGCGCCCCGTCCGCGTATGTTCCGCATTGTACCGTTTGTTGGCGAGGGAACGGTCAGAGGCAAAGACAAGGCGGCCAATTTCGATTTGTTGAATGTGCAATCAGGCAAGTACCGTTTGAAGAACGATACGGTTAGGGTCTGGGGCAAAGTCGGGCTGGCGATCAAGGCATACGACCACATGCCGGAGCAAAGCAATATCTATGGCATTTACCGATTGCAGGTTTTTGTCGACGACTCCCTTAAATTCGAATATCTTAACGATCGTATTTCTTTTGCTCAAACGCGGATGATCAATTCGCTAATTGATTATCCGTTGTGGTATCAGAAGGGCGAAGTGTTTATGCGTACATGGTTGTTGCCGGGTAACGAGTTACCGCTATTTCCCGTCGCGGTCGATAATGGCGTGTTGACCATCGATGAGGCGCGTGACTACAAGGTGCGTATCGTGATGAGTGACCGCGCAGGCAACAAAGCGGAACTGGGTGCCGTGTTGAGGGGTGTTCCTAACGATATCAAACCGCTGGTTACAAAGCCCGGCCAGTTGTTTTTCTCCTGTGCTGACACCAATCGTTATGAAGGCGATGGTGTGCGGCTTGACATTCCTGCAAAGGCACTGTATGAGAATCTGATTTTCGATTATGCCCGTATGGCGGATAGTACTGGTCTCTCTGACATCTATCAGTTGAGCCGGGGTAACGTGCCTATGCAGAAGTATGCTGCTTTGCGCATTCAAGTGAATGAGGATTCTATTACCGATTGGTCCAAATGCTATGTTGCCCGTGTGGGACGTAAAGGTGGTTGGGATAGTGTCGGCGGTAAATACGTTGATGGCTGGATGGAGACTTCGGTACGCGATTTGGGAACATTCAAAGTGATGACAGACACAGTTCCTCCTGTCATTACGTTATTGGGTAAGGGTGCACAAATGCGTTTCAAGGTTTCGGATAAGGGAACTGGCATCGCCAAATATCGAGGTACCGTTGATGGCAAGTGGGCGCTTTTTGCCTACGATGCCAAAAATGCCACCCTGAAATATGTCTTCGATTCAAAGCGTGTTACGAAAGGAAAGACACACACCGTGGAAATGACCGTTACAGACTGCGTTGGTAACACGGCCACGCAAATGGTAGAGGTTTGGTGGTAACCGCTTTACAATTCAACACATACTTGTCCGACCTGTCCACCCAAAGGCGGATTCAGTTTGCATATGCGCACTTTGATGTTGCTGGTCTGCGGATAGGTTTTCTCAATGGCGGTCTTGATGCGCCACGCTACATGCTCAAGCAAATGTGACGCTTGCTTCATTTCTTCAGCGATTGTTTGGTATACGGCAAGATAATTGACGGTCTGGTGTACGTCGTCGGTACGAATCGCTTCAGAGGCATCGTAGTCGAAATGCACATCTACCGTAAATAGGGTGCCTACGATTTGTTCTTGTTCATAGCACCCGTGGTGGGCGTAGAACGACATGTTTTCAATGCTGATGGATGCCATGGCGTGGTGTTTTGTTATTGCAAAGTTAAGGAAAAAATCGTACCTTTGCGCACATTTTAATATTTCGTTTCAATGAAACTGTTAGAAGGAAAAGTCGCCCTGATTACAGGGGCTGCGAGAGGCATAGGCAAGGCCATTGCCCTCAAGTACGCTTCGCAAGGAGCAAATGTGGCATTTACTGATTTGGCTGTTGATGAGGTGTCGCAGAATACCGAAAAGGAATTGTGCGCGTTGGGAGTGAAAGCCAAAGCGTATGCTTCGAATGCCGCTAATTTTGATGACACCCATAATGTCGTGGCTGAAATTCTCAAGGATTTCGGTAAAATCGACATCTTGGTAAATAACGCCGGCATCACCCGCGATGGCTTGATGTTGCGTATGACCGAGCAGCAATGGGATGCTGTACTGACCGTTAACCTCAAATCTGCATTTAATTTCATTCATGCAGTTTCTCCGATTATGATGCGTCAGAAAGCCGGCTCTATCATCAACATCTCGTCGGTGGTAGGTGTTAGCGGCAATGCCGGCCAATGCAACTATTCGGCATCGAAAGCAGGTATGATTGGCTTGGCCAAGTCAATTGCCAAGGAAATGGGTTCGCGTGGCATTCGGGCCAACTGCATCGCACCAGGATTTATCATTACCGATATGACTGCTGCGTTGAGCGAAGAAGTCCGCAAACAATGGGAAACCTTAATTCCGTTGCGTCGTGGCGGTACTCCCGAGGATGTCGCCAATGTGGCCGTATTCCTCGCCAGCGACTTGTCGTCGTATGTGAGCGGTCAGGTTATCCATTGCTGTGGTGGCATGAATATGTAATGCCGAATTTGTAATTTGTAACATAAAAAGGGTGATGTTAGGAAACTAATGTCACCTTTTTTTAGACGGTTCTATATGGCTCAAATGAAATTGTCTGATCGGATGATGCAATTGCGGAATGAATCGCAAATTGCCGGCCTGCAGCGATTTTTCAAAACAGGTCCCGGTCAGTATGCCGAGGGAGATTTGTTCTTGGGAATCAAGGTCCCGATAACGCGTAAGGTGGTGTCCGAAATGTGGCGCACAACGGATTGGAACGAATTGGAAGCGTGTGTCAACAGCCGATACCACGAGGTGCGTCTTGCCGCATTGCTGGTGTTGGTTCAACAGTTCAAACATTCGAAGGACGAGTCTTTCAGACAACAGTGTGTGAATTTTTATCTAAACCACCCCCGTTCTGTCAATAACTGGGATTTGGTCGATTTGTCGTGTTATGAGTTGCTGGGTGTGTGGGCATTGGATCATGATCGGACATTCTTGTACGATTTGGCCGTTAAAGGCCCAACCCTTTGGGAAAAACGCATTGGTCTGGTAAGCACCATGCAGTTGTTGCGACATCATCAGTTAGACGACACTTATGCCATCGCCGGGTTGTATTTGCAACAGCAACCGTTGCATGATTTGTTGCAAAAAGCGTTGGGCTGGCTTTTGCGCGAAGCCGGAAAACGCGATGGTGACCGGTTGCGTAACTGGTTGAACCTTCATTATGACGAACTTCCAAGAACGTCGTTGCGATATGCCATTGAGAGATTTGACGCGGACGAGCGTCGTTCATGGCTTGCGCGGAAACGGTAGCGCATTACAAGTCCAATTCAAAATCGTCGGCATCACGCCAAACGGGGGCTTTTTCGCGGTGGCTCTCGAGAGGGTATTTGTCGATGCTGTAAGTGCAGATTTCTTCCGTGTCGTCGGTGCAGCGCACCTTAACTTTGCCTTTGAAGTCGATGAGGCATGAACAGCCTGAGTATGTCAGCATATTGCCGTCTTCGCCAATGCGGTTGCACATACACAAGTACGCCTGGTTTTCGATGGCGCGGGCGACCGCAAGGTGGTCAAGAATGTATTGGCGGTTTTTGGGCCATTCGGCCACAACCAACATCAAATCATACGGGTTCTTTTTGGTGTTGCGCATAAAAACAGGGAAGCGCAAGTCGTAGCAAATGACCATACTGATCTGCCAACCCAAGTATTCGAATTGAGGTCGCTTGCCTCCTTGCTCGAAAGATGCTTTCTCCCCTCCGATAAACAAGTGGTGTTTGTCGTAAAAATATTCACGTCCGTCGGGTAGAATGGCAAATCCACGGTTGTAGTATTTCCCCTTTTCGCAAACAATGAAACTGCCGGCAATCAATGCGTTGAGAGTCTTGGCCCACTTGCGCACCCAAGTCAGGGTAGAACCGTCCATGGGTTCTGCCAACGCGCGGGCATTGGCACTGAACGCCGTCGAAAACATCTCGGGCAGTACCACGCAATTGGCTTCTGCCGGGACTTGTTGCAACAAGGTGTCGAAGTGAGCGAGATTGCGGGGAGTGTCTTCCCAGTATACGTCCGCTTGTACGATGCTGATGGTTAAGGTGGCGGGTTCCATAAATCAGAGGTCTCCTAAATCGAATTTTTCAGGAATGCGGGCGGTGATGCCGACAAATTTACGCTTGATTGCCTTGATGTCGGATTCGGCATCTCCTGTCGGATAAAAAAGCTCTAAGATTTTGACGCATTTGTCCTTGTAGTCGAGTCCTGCGAGCAGAATGGGAACGCCCGCCTTGACGGCGATGTAGTAGAAGCCCATCTTCCAGTCGGGATTGCGTTTGCGTGTACCTTCGGGAGCAATTGCGAGGTGCAGACGCTTGCTTTCGGCAAATTTCTGTGCCAATTGGTCGGTCATCGAATGGTGGCCTGTGCGATTGATGCCAATGGCGCCGACTTTGCGCAACCACCAGCCGACAGGGCCAATCAGCCAGTCGTCTTTAATCAAAAACGACACGTTGATGCCGAGCGCGGCGTATGACAAACGGCCGTAGACAAAATCCCAGTTAGAGGTGTGTGGGGCCAGACATACCACCATTTTGGGAACGTCGGGAAACTCGGGGTATTCGCTGCGCCAGCCCAATACCCCTAACAGCCATTTGTAGAATTTTTGCACGGCTTATAATGCGCTGTTAATCAATTCGGTGATTTCGAGCACGTCTTTCAGCATATCTTCGCCTAACTTGCGGTAGTATGCCTGTATGCTTTTGCGGTCGCTGCCGAGGGGACGTTTGGCTCGGGCCAGCAAATCGCAACAACCCACAACGATACGGTTAAATGCCCCGTCTAAAATTTCACGCTTGGCATTGGATTGGGCGTAAGCCGAAGTCAGACATTCTTCGAGCAAATCGGAGTACAGAAACCGAATGTCTTTTTTGAGGTCTTTGACACTTGCCATGGTAATCTTTGTTAGAGTTAATAGGACAAAGGTAGTAAAAAAACAATAGGTCATGCTATTAACCCGAGGCAATCCTCCGATTATTTTTCAACAATCGCACCTGCAATTCTGCGCTTTTTTGTTATTTTTGCCATTGATATGCGTGTTCGATTGATTCCATATAACGGTAAGATGCTGGCGTTCGTTCTGTTCGCTTTGCTGCTGGTGTCTTGCTCCGAAGACAAATTGTATTACGGAAGCGACCGTCCGTTGGAATTTTCGGCCGATACCATTTCTTTCGATACCATTTTTACGGCTAAGGGTTCTGCCGTTCGCGCCTTGACCGTGTACAATCCTTACAAAAATCCGATGGTGATTGAACATATCTCGCACACCAATCCGGTGTTCAAATTGAATATTGACGGACAATCGTCTGAATCTGTGCGCAATTTGCGCATCGAAGCGCGCGATAGTGTCCGCATTATGGTGCAAACCTATATCGATCCGACCGACGACACACATCCAATACGCGAAATGGATGAGTTGGAATTTCTTTGTAACGGAATGCGCCAGCAGGTGGTTCTGATGGCATTCGGTCGCAATGTGAAGCGGATGCGGGGGCGCGAATTGTCGTCAGACACACTGGTTACAAGCGATGTTCCGATATTGGTGCAGGATTCTCTCGTTGTGTCAGCCGGAACGCAACTTCGGTTGGGGGCGGGCGCTGTCTTGTATTTTGAAAAAAAAGCCAGCTTGATTGTCTATGGCTCGCTGGTGGCCGAGGGGTCTGCCGATGCACCGGTTTTGCTACGAGGCGATCGGAGCGATTATATGAACACCAGTCCCCCATTGTCGTACGACCAGTCTTCTTCTCAATGGGTTGGCGTGTGCTTCCGGTCTGGTGCTACCAATAATTTGCTCGATAACGTGATATTGCGCAACCCGACGATTGGCATATCGATCGAACCGTCTGATATGAGTGAGACGGTTTTGGCTATTCGTAACTCACAGATTTACAATGCTTCCGGTGATTTGATACAAGCATCAAAGGCGAAAGTGTTACTCGAAAATTCGCTTTTCTACAATGCTGGCGGTTATCTTTTGAACATGGCGGGCGGAGAGTGTGACGCTTATTTCTGTACATTTGCCAACTATTACCAGTTTTCGTGGGGTGGTCGTACGAGTGCCAGTATCCGTCAGGCCAATTATTATTTTGACCGAACGGGACAGCCCGTCAGCCAATCGCTCGAGATCAATTTGATGAACAGTATCGTCTACGGTTCGTGGACGATGGAATTGAGTCGTGATGAATGGGGGCAAGCTCCACTGAATTACAATTATTACAATTGTTTGTTGAAAGTCAAGGCTTCTGCTGTTGATGCTCATTTCCACCAATGTTATTACAATGAGGATCCTGCTTTTCAGTGCATGGTGTGGGATGCCGCTCTGCACCCGTTTGAGTTCGATTTCCACCTAACCTCGTCTTCGTCGGCTATCGGTCGGGCGAAACAGTCAATCGCTACAATCTATCCCGTTGATTTGGACGGCAAAGCCCGTACCACCGACGGGTCTGCTGATATCGGATGCTATGAATATTATTAAACCCTATCTGGTCGCTCTAATGGCTGCCGGTGCAGTCGTGGTTGCTATGGCCCGCCCCGCCCCTTGTATGCGGGCGGTGTCGTACAATGTCGAGAATTTTTTTGACACAAATGACGATCCGTTGACCGATGATGACGAATTTACTCCGAATGGAGCGCGCAAATGGACCGCGAGTCGTTATAACGACAAGGCGGTCCATATCGCCAAGACAATTATGGCGATAGGCGAGGGGAAAGCCCCGTTTCTGGTAGCGTTGTGCGAAGTGGAGAACGACCATGTTTTGCGGAAATTGGCTTGCAACTCGCCTTTGCGCACGGCGGGTTATTGCTATGTGCATTACGATTCGCCGGATCCGCGGGGAATTGATGTGGCGCTGTTGTATCAAGATTCAATTTTCCATCTCGAACAGTCAGAATCTGTTGCTGTACAGTATTCGAGTGGCGGTCGTGGTCGCGATATCTTGTATGCCGCAGGACGATTGCCTGGCGGAGAACTGCTTCATGTCTTTGTGTGTCACCTGCCGTCGCGCATCAATGGCGACAAGGCGGCCGATAAACGGTGTCAGGCGTTGCGAGTACTGAATAATCGAGTGAGCAGACTGCTTGATTGGAATCCCAATGCGTTGATTATCGTGATGGGTGATTTTAATGACAATCCGACCGATGTGTCAATGAAAACCTGCTTGCAGGCAACTTCGCCCGAAACCCAAACAAAATCGTCGCGTCTTTACAATTTGGCGATGCTCTATACCGGGCGTGTCAAAAGTGAAAAACACCAAGGCGAATGGGCGATGCTGGACCAAATCATTGTGTCGGGTTCGCTGTTGCAAGCCGATTCTCCAGTCAAAGTCGGCCGTTTTAAGGTGTTTGACCAGCCGTTTTTGTTGGAGAACGACTCCCAATGGTCAGGACAATGCCCCTATAGAACTTACAAAGGAATGAAATACATCGACGGCTATTCGGACCATCTGCCGGTGTATGTGGACTTCAGTTGGTGATAAGTCACTTCGGCTGGAAAAAAGAAAAGTGCACGTTGCCGTAGTGGCGCTCTTCTACAAAGTTGGGATGCTCCGCAAAATTGTTCGCGCGTCCGTGCTCCAATATCAGCCAGCCTTTCGGTGCTACGAGGTTGGATCCAAAAACCAAGTCGGGAATCTCCGCCAATCGCGGATTAGCGTATGGAGGGTCTGAGAAAACAAGGTCGTAGGGTCCTGACGATGTCTTGACAAACTCAAAGACGTCGGCTCTCAATGGTTGGTAATTGCTGATATGCAGTTCTCCGCAAACTTTCTTGAGGAAAGCGAGGTTGCGCGCGTCCCATTCGAGTGCGGTTACATGCCGTACCCCACGCGAAACGAACTCCAGTCCGATATTGCCGCTTCCGGCGAAAAGTTCCAGAATGTTGGTGTCGGTATAGTCAAAACGGTTGTCCAATAAATTGAACAATCCCTCTTTCGCAAAATCGGTGGTGGGGCGTGCGTTGAGGTTCTTAGGGGTGGCGATGCGCCGACCTTTGAATGTTCCGCTGATTATTCGCATATCGACAAATTAAAGGTTTCGCAACGGGTAAATCTTTCTTGCAATAGGGAAGCAGCTTGACAATCACTATCGTAAGCGACTATGGTGGTGCGCTGACTCCAGTGCAACTGCTCGCAAATGTCGGCCACGTAGTAAAGCGTATCGGCCGGTTGCGGCGTTTCGTATCGGTTGCACAGTTGTAACTGCCCTTGGCTGGCGGCGATGATGCAAGTGCGGCCGTTTTCGGTGTAAATCCGGATGTAGTCCGAGTCTGTTATCTTGGAGGTGGCGATGGCTTGCTCAATGCGTTTCAAGTCGCAGTGATGGATTTGTGCATTTGGAAAGTTTTTGTCAATCAGTTCCTTACATTCGACCGGCAAGGCGTAAACGATGCTGAATCCGTATTCGGACTGTTGCCGGCAGGTGGCCATCGAAGCCGTCTCGGGGTAATGGAATTTTAAGATTTTGGCGGCTTGTGTTTCGTCGAAGATGTCGTTAGGAATGGCGCACGCCCAAGGCGAGCAAAAGGTGATTTCAATCTTGTCTGCGTCTGCAATGTCGGGCTCGCACAAACAATACGAAACGGCACGTCGGAAAAAAGAGTCGTGGCGGTCGAATGCGATGTGCCGCACGACGCCGTGGCTGTAAAAAGACAATCCATCCGTAGCGATACGAATGGATTGTTTATACGATTGAGAATTACTCCCAGTTTCCAGCATTGTTGTTTGGAGTTTCCACGTCACCGAATTTAAGACCCGGATAGCGTTCCAAATTGGTTTGCAGCTGAATCAGATTGGCCAATTCCTGTTTGTCCAAGTCGCCAAGGTAGGTTTTGTAATCGGCGCGGCAAACCATCAGTTTGATGATGTTGCCACCACGGTCGGTTGTCTCACCGACTTCCATTTCGAACTCTTTGCCGTTCGAGAAAGGAATGTAGCGCAATGAGTCAACTGGGTAGTCAGTGCCAAATAATGATTCTTGGATGCTAACGTATGTCGTATCGCGGCGAATCAAACCCAAGGCAACGGCTTTGCGCTCGGTCAGTCCTTCTTCCAATTGCTTGTCGGTCAGTTCTCCTTCCTTGCGGATAACCACGTCTTTTTCATTCTTGACGAAATCGATCAAGGTGTCCATGTTGTCTGTGTAGGCACCTTTGATCTTGCGATATTCCTGTTCAGCGGCACGGATGTCTTTAAGACGTTCTACGACAACCTTTTCGCGGGCGTCGCGTTGTTCGTTGAAACGGATGGGGGTTAAAATACTGTTGCAGCACAAATACAGCAGGCAGCAGGCCAACAACCCCAAGATTACTTTGTAAACAGTGTCCATAAGTTGGTATTTGATTTTCGTAAAACAATGCAAATGTAGGAAAATTTATTTATTTGCACAATTTTTTCTCTTTGATTATCTTCGCACAGTGTTAGAAAAGTATTTTTCATCGTTGATAGCAAGGGCAATGCCCTTCGAACCTACTGTCGAGCAGTTGGCGGTTATCGATCGGATAGGCTGTTTCCTCGCCTATAAGGGAGAAGCCCCGGCGGTCTTTGTTATGCGGGGATATGCCGGAACAGGAAAGACTTCGGTTATCGCTGCCATTGCAAACGCCTTTCAGGAGGGTCTGCCGGTTTGTCTGGCCGCACCCACGGGTCGGGCTGCCAAAGTGATTTCGGGGTACGCCAGACGCGAGGCCTCAACGATTCACCATTTGATTTACCGGCAAGTCTCGGCGGAATACGGCGCTCACATGAAATTGGGCTACAATAAATTGCGCAACGCCCTGTTTGTGGTCGACGAGGCCTCGTTGCTCACCGATGAGGGTGAGCCGGTGTTTGGCTCCGGCAGTTTGCTCGATGACTTGCTCGAGTATGTCTACGAAAACGGTTCTTGCAAATTGCTGGTTTCGGGCGATACGGCGCAGTTGCCTCCTGTGATGCGCGATTTCAGCCCGGCGTTGCAGTCGGATTTTTATAAGTGCAGAGGGTTCGAAGTGTTTGAGGCTGATTTGAGTAAGGTGCTGCGTCAAAACGAGAATAGCGGGGTGCTTACAGAAGCTACTCGTTTGCGTGGCATGATCGCGTCTGGAGGAATGTTGCGTTTGCAAACACACCCCGATGTGAAGCGTATCAGCGGGGCGGAGTTCGTAGAGTCTCTCGAACAATCCTATCGTGAGGTGGGCGAAGAGTCCGCCATCGTCATTACCCGTTCCAACAAAATGGCACAGTATTACGCCAATGGAATCCGGAGCAGGGTGTTGTGGCGCGAAGAGCTTGTCTCGAACTCGGACATGCTTATGGTCATCAAAAACAATTATTATGTCGGTCAGAAAAATGGCTTGGATTTTATTGCCAACGGCGATATCGTGGAGGTGGTCCGTACAGGAAAACATTTTGAAATGTACGGTTTCAAATTTATGGATGTCACTTTGCGCATGGTGGATTACGACCGCGAAATCGACGCCCGTCTGTTGGTTGACTCACTTCAAGTGGATACTCCTTCAAATATGCAGGCGATGAATGACAAGTTGTTTCGTGCCGTTGAAGAAGATTATGCCGATATCCGTAACAAGCGGGTCCGTTACCAGCAACTTCGGCAAGACCCATGGCTCAATGCCCTGCAAGTCAAGCCGGCGTATGCGGTCACCTGTCACAAGGCGCAGGGTGGGCAGTGGGCACATGTATATGTCGATATGGGACGGATTGACCGCGACGCGCTCGATAAAGATACGCTCCGTTGGCTTTACACGGCATTCACACGGTCTTCGCAAAAGTTGTTTCTGATTAACAGCAATGACAGTTTGTTCGCGCAAAGTTCCTCTGCAAGCCGTTGACAGCGTTTTTTAGACTCTTGAATTTGTTAAAATGCTTTTTTACATAGGTATTTGTACCGTTAATTGAGAATTATTTTGTACTTTTGGCGCTGTTTGCAGAATAGTCATTATGAGAAAGATTGCACAAACATTGAGACAAGTGTTGAAATGCTTGCCGTTGCTGGCGCTTACAGCATGCATCGATCATGACTGGAACATGAACGATATCGACACGAAAATAGGATTGAACACTACGTTGGTCGCTCCGGTAGCCCATTCGCACATCAAATTGGTCGAAGCCTTGCCAGAGGCATGGGGCTCGTATCATTTTGAGTTTGGCGAGGACGAATACATTTATCTGGTGCGTGTCGACACGACACACATCGGTCGAAGTCTGGTCGAGGATTTGCGTATCTATCCGGCCGGAACATTCTCACAAAACGTACCGGTAGGCACCGCTGGCGGGGGTATGGTCACTTCTGCACCAGTCAATTCAACCTTCCCGTTCAACTTTACCAATGTCAATACCGACCCGAACGAACGTCTCGACAGCCTGATGTATTCGGCCGGTATCTTGCAGCTGCATTATAACAGCACCATCGACTATACCGCCGGTTCCGCAGTCTATCTGTCGTTCGACCCTGGCGAGTTTCTGCTGGATCCGGTTCTTTATCCCGAAAACAAAGTGCTGATCGACTTTACGGTCAATCCGGTGCAAATCAATGTGACAGGCGCCCGTTTGTACCTAAACGGTGGCACATCCATCAATTTCCATTTCGAAGGTATGGTTTATGCCTCGACACCATTCGAAGCCGGCACCACCATCTTGAACGAAGTGGACTTCAGCGATATCTCAGGACGAATCTTCTATGGCAACGTCGGAACCGAAAAAACTTTGTACGAAGGCGAAAAGATTATGGCGCTGAACTATGTGAACGATATGGACGGCAAAGATTTCAATCTTCCGTTCTACGATCCGCAGATTACCATGAAATTCAATAACAGCATCGGTTTGCCGGTACGTTACTGCCTCGATTACTTAGTGGCTTATGTCGAGGGTGAGGCCGATACGGTGCGGGCTACGTTTGGAGGTGTCAATCCCGACACCACATCGATGGTACTCAAATATCCGCTTCGCTCCGATATTGATGGTTTTTCGTACAGAGACTTGCTGACATTCGATCCCGATCGGATTAACAAGTATTCGGAACAGAAATATTCACGCGACTTTGGCGGAACGCACCTCTTTATGCGTCTCAATCCGGACAAGATTCGTTACAAATACCATATCGAGTCAATCGATCCGAACACGTCGAACGTGCACTATTTCTTCGATGACAGCGATATAGATCTGGTTGCCGAAGTGAAAATGAAATTGTGGTTCGAAGGCAATCCCGAATCGGACGAAAAGAACTTCTATATTTCGCAGCGTGATACCACCGATTTCAACAATGAGGCCATTGATATGGGCAATGTGACGATTACGGATACCACCGTTGCAGTGCTTAAATTGTATTATACAAACCATATTCCGGTAGGAGCTAAGGCGCATATCGCTTTCCTCGATGAAAACAAACAACGCATTTTGACCGATGTCGAACGCGATTTCGAGATTAATCCGGCACCAGTCAACAGCGAAGGTATCGCCATCGACCCGACAGAACCCAACACGTTGATTCGCATCAAGTTGAATTACGAACAATTGCAAACGATGATGTCGGATGCCAAATGGATAGTTTATGAGTATAAGGTATCAAACCCGTCGCGCGTAACGGTTAAGGCCACCAATAACGACTGGCTTGATATGAAGGCCTCGATTTACCTGATTGGTGGCATTGAGTATGATCCTGAGTAAAAAACAAAAGAAAAGATACAGATGAATTTGTTTCGAAAATATTTCCTGATAGCGGTTGCCGGTTTGTTTAGCTCGGTAATGATGGCCGTAGAGCCCAATACCATGTACTTTATGAACTATCTGCCGTATAAAACCTATATGAATCCGGCCATGCAGCCGATTTGTGCCACGTATGTCGAACTGCCTGGCATTTCCACCATTTCGGCCTCGTTCGGAAACAACTCGTTGAGTATGAACGACGTAATCTATTTGAACAAAGACAAACAAATGGTTACTGCGTTGCACCCCGAATTCGGCAACCGGGATTTGCTCTATGCCAAGTTGAAACGGGCGGAGCGCGTATATGCCGAGACGGGCGTGACGATTATCGGTTTCGGCTCGCGCATTTCAGATTTCGGATTCTTTTCGTTCAACATGTCAGTTCGCGCCGACGCCTCTATCGCCATTCCACGCGACTTTGTCAAATTTGCGCTCTACGGTACGCCGGATACGCTGAATACCAACCGATATAACCTCAAAAACCTTTCTGTTAACGCCAACGCATACATCGATATCAACGGTGGCTATTCGCACAAAATCAACGACAAATGGAAAGTCGGCGGCCGGGTACACGTGTTGGTAGGCGCTGCCAATGCCAAACTGAATTTTTCCTCGCTGGACTTGTATGCTTCGGAAGACGAATGGCGTATCGCAGGTCAAGGAAAGGCGCGTTTGTCTGTTCCCAGTCTTGCAATTCGCACGACCGAAGATGGTAATATCGACTCGCTTTATATGTCGACCACTGATGTCAGCGATATTTTGCGCAATTACGAACCCAGTGTCGGAGCCGCTTTCGATTTGGGATTCGAATACAAACCTGTAGAGTCGTTGAGCTTGTCTTTCGCGATTCGCGATTTGGGCTTTATCGCTTGGCGCAATGCACACATGGCAACGGGTAATATCGACTATCCGTTCTCTGGGTTGGAGTACCATTACGGGCAAGATAATTTTCAAGAATACGGCGATTCGATTGCCGAAGTATTCAAGAAATCATATACGGTAGAAGGAAGTAATCCCGAAACAGACCGTCTATACGACAAATCGGTTTATTTTACCATGATGACGGCCAAAATGTATGCTGCCGCCGAGTATTCGTTCTTGCGCAACATGATGTCGCTCGGATTGATTTCGAAAACAGAGCTGTCGGGCGGCCGTTTGTACGAAGAACTTACCGCTGCCTATAATTTGCGTCCTTGCCGTTGGTTTGGCATGAGTGCCAGCTACTCGTTCTTTTCAGGAGGCTTTAGCAGCATGGGACTTGGCCTTAATTTGCGTTTGACACCGTTCAGTCTTTACCTAGTAGGCGACTACATGCCGTTGTGCTATAACGAGCAGGGGATCCCCTATAAGGCGCGGGCCTTCAACATCCAAACTGGTATTGTGATGACTATCGGTTGCAAGAACAAGGCTCAAGAGCAATTCTACCAACCCACGGTGTTCTGATTGAAACAGAATTCTCAAGCCGGTACGCCGCTTCTTGTAGCGGTGTGCCGGTTTTTTTCTGAAAACTCATGCTTTACCGCTTTCTTTTTGTGTTTTGCCAAAAATAACGTACCTTTGGAAAACGATCTCAACCATTGCCTCCGCCCAACGGATGAAATAGGATGACAAACGAAATCAAGCAACATAACGACAACGGATCACTAGCAGAGCAAATTGCCCGAATCATTCGTGACGCTCGGCAAACGGCGTATCGTGCGGTGAATTTCACCATGGTAATGGCTTATTGGAACATTGGCAAACTGATTGTGGAAGACGAACTGCATTGGGAGCGTGCCGACTACGGTAAGTCTGTCTTGAAAAACCTTTCAGTGCGATTAACCGTCGAATTCGGCAAAGGGTTTGACGAAAGAGAGTTGCGCAAAATGTGCCAATTTTATCGTTGTTTTGGAATTCGGGACACACTGCGTCCCGAATTGAGTTGGTCGCATTACCGGCGTCTGTTGAGTGTTGAAAATGAGAAAGCCCGCGTATGGTATATGAACGAGGCTGCCGATTCTGTTTGGTCCACCCGCCAGTTGGACAGGCAAATTTCGACATTGTATTATGACCGGTTGCTTGCAAGCCAAAACAAGGATGTCGTCATTAACGAGGCAAAGGAAAAGCTTGACAAGATTGCGCCAGAGGATGTAATAAAAGACCCTTACATATTGGAATTCCTCAACCTTAAGGATTACCCTTCCTTGCGCGAGAGTGACATTGAAACCGGGCTGATCGACAATTTGCAGGAATTCATGCTCGAGATGGGCAAGGGATTCTGCTTTGTAGCTCGTCAGAAGCGAATGCGCTATGAGGATGAGGATTTTTATGTAGATTTGGTTTTCTACAACAGCATCATAAAATGCTATGTGCTGATAGACCTGAAATTGGGAAAGCTTACGCATCAGGATGTCGGTCAAATGGATAGTTATATCCGGATGTTTGACGACTTGATGAAGCAGCCTGACGACAACCCGACGATTGGTTTGATACTTTGTTCGGAAAAGAATGAAGCCATAGCCAGATATTCTGTTTTGAGCGACGCCAAGCAAATTTTTGCGTCGAAATACAAACTTACCCTGCCTTCGGAAGAGGAACTCCAAATGGAGTTGAACAGAGCAAGAAAAATGTTGAACAAATAGAACGAAAAAATAGACAGAGATACCTCTAAGATAACATAGTAAAATCATTGAGCTTTACGCTCTTATTCTCTTTACGGTAAAATCGCCAATTTTATAAAGTACACGGGAATAGGCATGCGGGAGGTTCACGCTTTAGGGCGTGAGCCGTTTCGTGCTTATTAGTGTACACAGGTGTTTGGCGATACCTACCGTAAATAATAAGCGACAAACGAACGGTTCACGCTTCTTTTTTGTGCTTATTGGTGAGGGCGGAGAGTTCGTAAAAACGAACGATATGCAGCGAATTGAAATTATTGACACAATTGGGCGTGACAGGCACATTGAAAACATTGAGGGTGGAGAATACTCATACAAACAGGTTTTATCCAATGTAACGCAAAGTCATTGGAAGTTGGATATTCGTTTTTTTGATGCTGCAAAAAATATCGCTGTATTAGTAGAAACAAAGCAAAGGCAGGTGGATTCTGACAAAGAACAGCTTTTTGACTATGTTGCATTGGAACAACGATTAAATAGAAACACAAAGATTGTTGCCATATTGGCAGATACCAGTTTGACAAACAAAATTCGTGTGTGGAAAATATGG
>JAGACJ010000035.1 GCA_017614195.1 Paludibacteraceae bacterium | reverse complement strand
GTAGCCGGACGACGAGAATCCCGCGAGCTTGGTGAACTCGCGCCACGAGAAATCGGAAACCCTCTTGCGTTCCTCGTAGAACTCCCGCATATACTGCCGGTAATCTTGATAGTCGGTAATCGGATTCATCGTCTGTCCTTTACCTTAATTTATCTAATTCATGAAACAAACAACTTCATTTTTTGCAGAAAAAACAACATTTCAAGATAAAAAAGTCGCTCTTTGGCGCCCATATGAAACACTGCGTTTCATATAGGAAGACGACGTGAAACGCCAGTCTGCGGTTTCATGTGTTCTAGGACTACTTGTTATACCCGATGGCGTGGTTCAGCATCGGAATCTGCTTCTCGCTCAGGCCCAGCAGTTTCTGGATGCCGGGGCCGTCCATGCTGGCGCGGACACGCGTTGCGATGCCCAAGGCAGCACAATACAGCGAGATGTTCTGGGATACAACGCCCGCATCGAAGGCGCCCATGCGACGGTGGTCGTCTTCCGAGCCCATTCCACCCGCAAACTTGGAGACATCGCTCACCAGCAAGATGATGACCGGGGTCTTCATGCGCTCGGTGAACAGCGAACGGTGGTCGCCCTTCACCACGAGGTTCATCGAATGTTCCTTGGGATTGTACTTGTAGACACTTTTCTGGTCGAATACGTAAAGGTCGATATCCTGCTTGTTGAGCGCAGACGGAGCCGTACGCATCCCCGATTCGGGACGGTTGATTCCGTTGGCAGCCCAGAGGACATTCCCGAGATCCTTCACCGGAAGTGGCCGTCCGCTAAAGCCCGTACTGGACTTGCGATTTGTAAAAGCTTGCATGATATCGCGGCCCACCTTCTGCGGTGGAGCATCAAACTTGACCACGTCACCCACTTCGGCGGCGAACGCAACCAAAGGCAACATTAGAGCCACAATTGGCAATAATTTCAGTTTCATAAAACCCCCAATTGCAAAGGAAAATACAAAAATTATAAGGGGTCCTAATCAAATACTACAGAAACAGTGCCCTTTTTAGGCATTCTCACAAATTTCAAGAGATTCCTGACGAAAAAGCAACCGATTCGCATTTTCCCCACCCACCCCTCTAGACACACGATTCACCAACATTCCATCACAGATAAAACAAAAAAAAGCACGCAACTTTATAACAAAAATAAAATAAAAACCTTTCATCGTTTAGCTTATTTTCATTTATACAACATAAAGGAGTTTGCACAAACATGAAAAAAAATCTTATTCTTATCTTAAGTGGTTTACTTGCCTCATGGGCCAGCGCCGACGATTCATTTCCCAATCGATCTAACGTCGCAGAGCAGAAAGCAATCGGCATTTCCAGTTCACATATGTACAAAGTCAATGCCACAACAGACATTCTCGGGCGGCACAACACCAAGGTTACAAAAACACCGACATCATATCTCGCACAATCCAAGAGCAAGCCAATGCTCGCCAGGACGAGCAATTATGAGCCCAGCATCACGCCGATAACAGGACGTTACGAGAACTACAAAATCAACAATTCCTATGTCCAGAATTATTGGTTTAACGGTACAAAACTGGACTCGGCCTCTTACGTCGGGTGGGCCAAACTGATCGACGACAACTTTTTCAACGCAATTGATTATCAGCCGAGTAGTAACTTAAATACAAACAATCCGTTGATTCCTTTCACTTTCTCGACTTCAGTATATGAGCACCATGGTCAAGAAAAGACCTTCAAGGACATAATAAAGAGATATAAAACTGTCGGAACTGACACGATTTTCAACATAAACACGCTTATTAACAAGAATAATCTTGACAACGAGGCCATTTCCAAGCATTTCAACGGGAAAGGAATCGGAGTTTATATTGCCGAAGAGGCTCAACCGCGTCAAGATGAGCACACATTCACTCCAATACACACTTGTTCAACTTTTCATTTCACAGAACCTTCCTCCATTATTAATCACGCAAGCAAAATAGTCAGAATATTCAAGTCTCTGGCAAAAAATGCAACAATCTACACTGTTGACTACAGCTGCCTACCTGTGTATACATCGGTTTATCCAACGAGACCCGACCGCTTCTCCCCCAGCATCTACATCGGCTCACACTCCTATGGAAAAAATTCAACCGACCAATATGGCAGCATTCCACAGGAAATTGACAATTATGTGTACAACACCCGCGTCATCGAATTTGCAAGCGCCGGAAATGCGGGCGAAGAAAACAACAGTAAAAGTGACCACGAAATTAGCGAAACAGGTCAAGGCCTGAACGTCATTACTGTTGGTGCCGTAATACGCCACGATCATGGAGAGACTCTTGATTACAGGACGTCCATTAAAAATCCCCAAATGCCATTGAACGCCCAAACGAATTACTACGGCCATTCAGATTATGCTAGCTACGACAAACCCGAAATCGCCAACTATTCAAATCTTTTTTTCAACAAGGACCCCGTCTATACATATAACTTCAAGAACATAGAGAAATCCTATACCCCGACTTTCCAGGCCACAAGCGCGGCGACTCCATTCACTGCAGCCATGGTTGCCGATCTGCTACAACAGAAACCCTTCTATAAATGGCACCCCGAAGTCGTAAAAGCACTGCTGCTTACCGCCAGTACAAAAAAATTCACTCAGACAGACCACCAGCAAAAAGACATCAACGATAACTACAACAAACTCGTCAACCAAGGCATGCCAAACTATGCCGCCATGATCAAGCGCAACCGTTCCAGGTATTGGCTTGGCAACAACACTGATTTCTTTGAGACAAAAAACATCACATATAAGAAAAAAGCCGCCCAAAAAGAAGTAATCACCTTCAGCGAAAAAAATATCACCAAAGGCAAGACCTACCGAATCGCGATATCCTGGCTTTCCGACGGGGATAGAATCAGGGAACTCGGAATAATTCCCCAAGACATCGACCTGATGGTCACGCAGGACGGCGCCACCAATGAAGCTTATTCAACCTCAGTGAACAACCCCTTTGAATTCGTGGAATTTAAGGCCGAAAACGGCAACAATTTAAACATCACCATTATCCGTCAAAGGAATGACGGTGGTCGAGTGATGCTCGGTTACAATCTATACGAACCGTAATTTTGACCTAAATTTCTCAATAACAAGAGAGGCAATCACAAGATTGCCTCTCTTTTTGCTAGAACGGCATCTTAAAATTTCTATCTTCTCCTTTATGTACGACCCGCGTTTTTTGCCCATCTGCAAAGAAGACCTAGACGAACTCGGCTGGGACTATGTGGACGTGATTATCGTAAGCGCGGACGCCTACGTGGATCACCCGTGTTTTGGGCACGCCGTGGTGGGCCGACTTTTCGAACATGAAGGACTGCGCGTAGCGATCCTCCCGCAACCCAACTGGCGCGACGACCTGCGCGATTTCAAGAAACTGGGCGCCCCCAGGATGTTCTTCGCGATTTCGAGCGGGATGGATTCCATGGT
>JAGACJ010000034.1 GCA_017614195.1 Paludibacteraceae bacterium | reverse complement strand
GAGCCGTTTCAGCGACTGGATCAGTCGTACATTGTCGCGCGGGTGTAGTCCGATACTCGGTTCGTCGAGAATATAAAGTACGCGCACCAGTTCGGAACCGATTTGCGTTGCCAGACGGATACGCTGGCTCTCTCCTCCCGAGAGCGACGCCGAGGCGCGCGACAGCGACAGGTAGTGCAAGCCCACGTCAAGCAAAAAACTCAACCGAGTGCGGATTTCCTTGATGATTTCGGTGGCGATTTGCCGTTGCTGGTCAGATAGTTTGTCAGGCAATACCTCAAACCATTGGTACAGTCGGTCGAGGTCCATGTCAGACAACTCCACAATGTTTTTGCCGTCAATCTTGAAGAACAACGCCTCTTTGCGTAAGCGGCTGCCGCCACATTCGGGGCAAACGATTGTTTGTTTGAACTGTTCCGCCCAACGGCGCGCAGTTGCCGAGGCATCGTCGTCGGCCTGCATGGCGATGTAGTCCGCTATGCCGTTGAACGACAGCGCGTTGAGTTGTAATCCTGTGGTGGCGTTGTGCAGATTGATGCGTTCCGAAGTGCCATAGATAATCTTGTCAATGAGTTCGTCGGGCAATTGGTTTATCGGCGTTTGCAGCGTGCAGTTGTACGATTCGCACAATGCGGCAATCTGTTCAAAAAGTAGCGACGCATGGTATTTGCCCAACGGCGCAATGCCACCGTCATAAATCGACAGCGAATCGTCGGGAATGATTTTGTCGCGGTCAACTTGTGTTACATAACCTGTTCCGCGGCAATGCGGGCAGCAGCCCTTGGGCGAGTTGAACGAAAAATCGTGCGGGGCTGGGTCGTTGTAGGCAATGCCCGAAGTGGGGCACATCAGTTTGCGACTGAAATATTTGAGTTGCGTGTCATCTTTTTCGCAAATCGCCACCATGCCGTCGCCTTGCTCCATGGCAATGCGCAGTGAGTTTTTGAGCCGGTGCAGTTGCGACTCGCTAACCTCGAGTTTGTCAATGACCACCTCAATGTCGTGGTTCTTGTAGCGGTCAAGACGCATGTCGCGCATGATTTCGCGCATCTGGCCGTCGACGCGGACGGTCAGATACCCTTTTTTGCGCAAATTCTCGAAAAGCTCGTGGTAATGACCTTTGCGTGATCGGATTAGCGGTGCAAGTAGCAGAATGCGCTTGCCCTTGTACTGCGTTTGCAGCAAATCCAGAATCTTGTCTTCGTTGTATTTGACCATGCGCTCGCCAGTGACGTACGAGTAGGCTTCGCCGGCGCGGGCGAACAGCAATCGCAGGAAATCGTAGATCTCGGTGGTGGTGCCGACGGTCGAGCGGGGGTTGTTGTTCGTGGTCTTCTGCTCAATGGCAATCACCGGGCTTAGTCCGGTGATTTCGTCAACGTCGGGGCGTTCGATATTGCCCAGAAAATTGCGGGCGTAAGCCGAAAAAGTTTCGAGATAGCGGCGTTGCCCTTCGGCATACAAGGTGTCGAAAGCCAACGAAGATTTGCCACTGCCGCTGAGACCTGTGATGACCGTCAGCGAGTGGTGAGGTATGCGCACATCCACATTTTTGAGGTTGTGCTCGCGCGCACCCGATACGATTATGAATTCGTTGTCTTGCACTCGGTTTCGGCTTGCTGGATTTTTTGCAAAATCTGACAGACGGCCTTTTCGACCATCTGGTATGAGGGCAGTTTGTCGCTGATGGCGACAAAGGCGATGTCGTAGGATTGCTGGGGTTTGTTGCGGCGGTAGGCCTCGCGAATCAATCGCTTGAAACGCACGCGGTCAACCGCATGTTTGAACCGTCTTTTGGCCACCGACACCATCATGCGTGGCGACTGGTCGTCGTGGCGATTGCAAAACACCGCCCGCAACGGGTACGATATCACCGCTTTGCCTTTCGAAAACAAATGGTCGATGTCGTCTTGTTTATAGATGCGTTGGTGTTTTGGTAATCTCTGATCCACTATTTCTTGTTGACTTTGTTCTTTTGGCAGAACAAATCCAACGCGCCTGTCATCGACGGAGCCTCGGGGGTAGGTGCGCTCACGTCCAAACGCAAACCGGCATCGGTGACAGCCTTGGCGGTAGAGGTACCGAACGCAGCGATGAGGATGTTGCCCTGCTCAAAATTCGGGAAGTTCTTTTTGAGTGAGTTAATGCCTTCCGGCGAAAAGAAGATCAGCATATCGTGGTCGAGCGGTTCGTCGGGGCCAAAATCGTTGCTGACGGTCTTATAGAATGCCGCACGGTCGTATTTGATGTTTTCGGCATCGAGCAGTTTGGTGAAATCACCCTTGTTCACATCCGAAACGGCGAGCAGATAGTTCTCGGTATTGTGCTTTTTGATGCTTGGCATCAAACCTTCAGCTTTGCCTGTCGGCGAAAAGAAAACCTTGCGTTTGCGGTATTGGATGTATTTCTGCAAGTATAACGCAATCGATTCCGACGCGCAGAAATACTTCATGTCCTCGGGGATGGTGATACGCAACTCCTCGGCCATTCTGAAAAAATGATCAATGGCTGTACGGGCGGTGAAAATAATGGCGGTATGATCCAGAACCTCGATGCGTTGCGACAAGAATTCGCGCACATTCAACCCCTCAACCTTGATGAAAGGGCGGAAATCGCATACAAACCCGTATTTTTTTTCGAGGTCGTAGTAAGGTGATTTGTCGGTGGCCGGTTTGGGTTGTGAAACCAGAATTTTCTTGATTTTCAATGTTTTAAAGTTTTAATACGTGATTCAATATGTCGGCCTCCCACAGCAATTTGACGAAAACCATCATGGGGAGAATTTCGAGCGTGCAAAGGTACAAAATAAAATGAAAAATGTATCGGCTTTGGCCGAAAAATGTTTTAAAAAACGTGATGAGCAGCCATGTGCACAAAACAACGACTCCGATTGCCACGATTATCAAAATGGGCAGATGCAGGAATTGTGGCATAAACTGCAGCCCGATGAAGGCAAAAAACAAGAAGATGCCGAAAATCAGAATCGAAGTGAAATAGAGCGAGATAAAGAGCGTGCGCGATGTAGGGAAAAACGTGCTCAAAAATACCGACAGCACAAGAAACTTGAACAAAAGGAACGCTGCGAAGACACCCGATGTGGCACCAATGATCTCCCAATGCCCGCCGTCTTTCAACAGTGTGGCGAAAAACAGACTATAGCCCAATATCGAAAAACAGAGCAGAATGCCGCGGCGGAGAATCTCCTGTAAGGTCAACCGGCGGGTGGCGGTGCCGAATAGCGGGCCAAGCGTCTTGAGTGATCCTGACTGGCGCTCGATGTAAAAGGCCGTGCAGATGTAGAAGATGAAAACCAATATGATTGACACCATCAGGTTGCTGTGGAAGAAGCTTTCGTTGACTGGAATCCCTTGGAATGTCATAATTGGTTGGCGTTGAGTTGTTTGAACATTTCCCAAAGAACGATGCCTCCGGCAACGGATACGTTAAACGAATGTTTGGTGCCGAATTGGGGAATTTCGAGACAGCCGTCGCAGGCGTCAACTACCGCTTGCTGCACACCAGTCACTTCGTGGCCGAGTACAAGGGCATAACGTGTGCCTTGAACGGCCTTGAACTGTTGCAAAGGAATGGACCCTTCGCATTGTTCCACCGCCAAAACACAGTACCCCTGCCCGTGTAACGAGCGTACAGCGTCGAGCGTGTCGTCGAAATGCTGCCAGTCGACCGAATCTTCGGCGCCGAGAGCCGTTTTGTGCAAGTCGGTGTCGGGAGGGGTGGGCGAAATGCCGCAGAGCAGCACCCGTTCGAGGCGGAATCCGTCGGCGGTACGCAGTACAGAGCCTACGTTGTGGGCGCTACGCACTTGGTCCAAGACCACAACAAGGGGCGTTTTATCGCTTGCCTTGAAGTCGTTGACCGTGAGCCGGCCCATTTCTTCGACGGTGCGTTTTTTCATTTGGAATCCGTGTTTTATTAGTTTGCAAAAATAAGGATTTTTTTTGTACCTTTGCCTCTTGTAATCAAAGATTTTTGAACAAATGGAATCACTGACACTCGTCAAAGTGGGAGGCAAGATTGTAGAGGAGCAGGATACGCTCGAGGCATTGCTCGACGACTTTGCCGCAATCGAAGGTTGTAAAGCACTGGTGCACGGAGGCGGCCGCTCGGCGACGCGCATTGCCACCATGCTTGGAATTGAAAGTAAAATGGTTGACGGACGGCGTATTACCGATGCCGAAATGCTCAAGGTGGTCACCATGGTCTACGGCGGTCTTGTCAACAAAAACATTGTGGCTGGTTTGCAGACGCGATCGGTCAATGCGTTGGGCCTTACGGGAGCCGACATGGGTGTTATCTGTAGCGAGAAACGGCCGGTCGTAACGGTCGATTACGGCTTTGTGGGCGATGTCAAGCAGGTCGATGGCGACCGCTTGGCAAGTCTGATCGGACAAGGTGTGGTGCCGGTGATGGCACCCCTTTCGTTTTCGAAAACCCATGGACTGCTCAATACCAATGCCGATACCATTGCGGCCGAAACCGCCAAGGGGCTTGCCAAACACTACAAGGTCAACCTGACTTTCTGTTTCGAAAAGAAAGGCGTGCTCGAACGCGAAGACGATGACGACAGCGTGATACCGCACATTACGCCTGCCTTGTACGAGGAATACAAGCAGAAAGGCATTATCAGCGGCGGCATGATTCCGAAACTCGACAACGCTTTTGACGCATTGCGCCATGGGGTGGCACAGGTAACGATTACCAAGGCCTCGGAATTGGGCAAAGACACAGGAACGATTGTAACGCTATAATCCATGATACCCTCCGTCGAACTACTCAAACAACTGGTGGCAATCCCTTCGGTAAGCCGCGACGAAACGGCCGTAGCCGATTTCTTGCAACAATATTTGCAGGAAAACGGGTTGCATCCCCAAAGGATAGGTAACAACCTGTATATGTGGGCGGATACGCCAGATTCGGGCAAGCCGAACCTGATGCTCAACGCGCATCTCGACACGGTCAAGCCCAACGCCTCGTGGGCGACCGATCCTTTTGTGCCTGTCGAACGCGACGGTGCGATTTATGGTTTGGGCGCCAATGACGACTTGGCCTCGGTGGTGTCGCTGTTGGCGGCGTTCGGACAGTTGCGAACCAAATCGCAATCCTACAATCTGCTGCTGGCCTTTTCGTGCGAAGAGGAGGTCTCTGGCAAAAACGGCATGGAGTTGCTTTTGCAACATCTGCCGCCCATAGGGTTTGCCGTAGTGGGCGAGCCGACCGGCATGCGCCTGGCTGTTGCCGAAAAAGGCCTGATGGTGATTGATGCCGTAACGCATGGCAAAGCGGGGCACGCTGCCCGCGATGAGGGCGAAAATGCCATCTACAAGGCGATAGGCGATATCCAATGGTTGTCGGGCTATCGGTTCCCGAAGGTTTCCGAAACGCTCGGTCCGGTCAAGCTGTCGGTGACGATGATTTCGGCAGGCACACAGCACAATGTGGTGCCCGACGAGTGCCGGTATGTGATAGATGTCCGCCTAAACGAGCACTACTCGCACCAAGAGGTGCTCGACGAGCTGAAACGCCACGTGCAGGCCGAGCTGACGCCCCGTTCGATGCGTTTGCGCCCTTCGGGCATTGGTTTGGACCATCCGTTTGTGGCACGTTGCATGGCTCAAGGCATTGGGACATTCGGCTCCTCGACATTGTCGGACCAGGCGCTGATGCCGTTTCCTTCTGTCAAAATAGGCCCGGGTGATTCGGCCCGCTCGCATACCGCGGGCGAGTTTGTCCGCATCTGCGAAATCGAGCAGGCAGTGATGGTTTATGTCTCTTTGCTCGACGGACTGACGCTTGGATGATTGGGTGAAAAAAACGAGAAATATATTTGCAAAAGAAGTTGGAAATAAGTATTTTTGCCTTGTTGTGGTAAATCATTCTGAGGATGAGAACATGGATTAGAATATTGTCGGCCATTTGCGTGCCGGCAGTGGTGTTGGCCGCTTGTGGCAACGATGGTAAGCAAAACCGGGAACCATCGGCCAGCGATAAGCAATGCTGGAGGTTGTATGACCATTCGGGCGGAGAGATTGAAACCGACTATGTGGGTCCGTACACGGCAAAGGACATGGATTTTATCTATGGGACGCTGAACGAGATGGACGGTGGCGAGACTTATACATGGGAGGCGGTAAGCGCCGTGCATTGCGAGGAAGATTGACTTTAATTATTATTGGGGTCGCCGAAAACCAATTCAGAGTAGGCAATAAAAAACTTGTTACATTATGAAAAAAGTATTGATGGCAGCTGTTGCTGCTTTGACGATGTTGGCCTTCACCGGTTGCGACGAAAACGCTGAACACTGCTACGAAGTAACCACTACGACTGCTGGTGTTAGCTTGGTTTCTTATTCTCGTATGACCAAAGAACAAGCAGAAGATGCCGAAGCATTGGGAACCAATGGCTTGCTTAACCAAACGACCAAATGCAAAATCGTTGCTAACAGCAACTGCGAAGCAGAAGACTAATTATTGTCAACAATGCGTAAAAGTTCCTGTAACCCAATCGGTTGCAGGAACTTTTTTATTTGTTGCGCGGGTGAAAACGCTCGATGGTGTCGCGCAGATAGGTCATGTCGGTGTGGGTGTAAATTTCGGTGGTGAGAATGCTTTCGTGCCCCAACAACTCTTGTATGACGCGCAGGTTGGCGCCCCCCTCAAGCAGGTGGGTGGCAAACGAATGACGCAGTGTGTGGGGGCTTAGCGGCGTTTTGATACCGGCTTCGGCTGCATATTGCTTGAGCATGATAAACACCATCTGTCGCGACAGTTGCCCGCCCCGGCGGTTGAGGAACAACAGGTCGTCGCAGCCTTTCTGGATGTTGAGCAGATCGCGGTCGGGCAGATAATTGCCGATGTAGTGGAGCGCTGTGTCCGAAATCGGTACTAACCGTTGCTTGCTGCCTTTGCCCATGATGCGGATAAAATGCTCGTTGGCATAGATGTCGGAGCGTTTGAGACTTATCACCTCCGAAACCCGCAGCCCGCAGCTGTACATGGTTTCGATGATGGCGAGGTTACGCGTGCCCTCGGGTTTAGACAAGTCTATCGCCTCTTCTATGGCGTTTATCTCGTCGGTCGAAAGCACAGAAGGCAAGTGGCGGGCCAATTTGGGCAGCTCCAGCAGTTCGGTGGGGTTGGCCTTAATCTCGGTCTCGATTAGTAGGAAGTGGTAAAACGACTTGATGCCCGAAATGATGCGTGCCTGTGACCGGCTGCCGATGCCTAATTCAGACAGTAACTCCAAGAAATGCTGCAAGTCGTCGAGTGTTACCTTGCGATAGTCTTTCTGTGCTTGGCCGAGCCAGTCCAGCAACTTTTCGAGGTCGCGCCGATAAGCCTCGATGGTGTTCGGCGAAAGCGAGCGCTCGAGGGTCAGGTATCCTTTGTATCGACTGATGACGGGGTCGTTCACGGTTATGCTTGTAATGCCTTGGCTTGGTTGATGGCGGGGTTGGCATACATCTCGATGAGGCGTGTGCGCAAGAAGTCATCGTCGCGATTCGGCAAATCGATGCGCTGCAACTGCTTTTCGATATATTGCAGGAAATGCGTGCGGTCGGCCGATTCGTAGCGGTCGGCAAAACGGTCCGAGTCTTCGAGCAGGTCGGCGGCGGCAAAGTTGGCCGGCAACAAACGATAGCGGCTATGAATCTCTTTGTCGAGTAATTGTGCAATGGCCTCGGCTTGTGCGGCACGGGGCAGTTCGTCGATGCTTGCCGGAATCTGCAGCTCGGGAGCCACTTGCAGTGACACCACTCCCTTGT
>JAGACJ010000033.1 GCA_017614195.1 Paludibacteraceae bacterium | reverse complement strand
TTGGCCGTGGCCGCATCGTCTTCGGCATCAAGTGTGGTTTTGGTATCGGTAAAGCCGTTTTTGCCGTAATCGCTTTTGTAGCAGTACTTGGTGAGTTGATTATAGGTTCCATACTTGTAGGTACTCCATTCGTAATTTGATTTCAGCGTCGTTTCGCCCCATGCGAAATAGTCGCCATACTCCTCGGGGGTATTCGCTCCCACATTGCAGGTAGCCCAAAGCGTGCCCGAAGGCAGGCCAAGGTCCACATAGTCGTGGCCTTGCAGCGTGCCGCTGACCGACAAATTTTCACTTCCTTGCTCGGAGCCTTGGTTATTCTCTTCAGACTGACCCGGTTCCTGTTGTTCAGACTGACTTGGTTCCTGTTGTTCTTTACAGGCTGCAAGCAACATACTGCCCATCATCAGGGCAAAAAATAAAGTCTTTTTCATAGAGGATTTGTTTTTACACGACAAATATGCAATATAATCCACTCATTTACAAGCAAATACATTGCCCAATACGGGCAGCCTGCCCAAAGAGGGCACGGGGGGGGGTATAACCAGCGGAAACTGTTAAAAAACGACCACTTTCCGCTGATTATACGGGATTATAAGCCATACATTATTGCGCTTGCTGACTTTTATCGTTGACTACATCATTGATTTCAGTGATAATTTCCTGACAGCGGCTGCGAGAAATACGAATGTTGGTACCCACAACAATCATGTCCTCGTTGGTAGGGATTCCCTTGTAATTGATTGTTGTGGCATGTTCGCCAAGCGTATTGTCGTTTGTCAAATCATAGGCAGGAGATAGTGTCCATTTGCCGTCGCAACAGATAAAGCTGAAATTTCTAGCATGATCATCAAAATTACCTATCGCGACATTAAACACCATACGGCGGAATTGCTGCTCCACCTCATCGGGAGATTGTGTCAAAAAACCAGTTAGCTGAAGCAAACTATGGTAATCCATTTTAGGCGGGTTAATTGACTCATCCAAAAGCCCGCTGGCCGTAACCACATGCAGCCGTTGACCCTTTTCTATATCAAAACGCCTTGAGGCAAAGTATTTGCCCTCTATCAACTTAAAGTCGGGAACAATAATGCCACATTGGCGAGCCATTTGATTATAGTAGTATTCCAACTCACCGATATTTTTGGGGTCATACGGGTGACGGAATTTGACGAGCCAATGACCTTCTTTATCAGAATAAATACATTTTGGACGCGCTCCTCCCGAATTGCCGCTTTTAAAAAACAGCGCATCCATATTCTCTTCTGTTTTTTCTGACAAAACATCGAGGACCATTTGTTGCATTTGATCGAAAGAGCCTTGCCAAGAAATTGGTGGAAGTTGAAAATCGGGTTCATACGTTAAGGCCCCCATCCCAGAGCAACCCACCAAACACAAACGTTGGACGGGCGTAAGCGCTTCGTAATTATCTCCTGATTTTTTGAGCATTTTTCTAAGCAGATATTCTCCATAACCGCCAGGCAGACTGTCTTCAAAAACGCCAAAGTTCCCATTGAATGGGAAATAATTCGACATCATCAATCCTGGCTTGAGCGGAAGTTTCAGTGGAGAAATGGAGAATCCGTCAGTCAACCATCTCTTATCGTATTCAAACAGGCATCTTTGATTGGTTCCGACCGATAGCGTCCCCACTTTCGTGTCATGATACATCACACGTACCGATTGCACATCTGTTATCATATCCCTCGTTTTTTGTTTTTATTCTTGTTAATCTCCAACAATTCTTCCATAGTGTCATATTTGGGCTGTGAAAGAAGTTGCATGATTTCTTCAGAATATCCCAACGCCTTGGCTAACTTGACATACGATTCTAACGAAATAGCATGTTTCAACTCGAACCGCTGGATACTTGATGCAGGCACGCCGCTCATTTCTGACAAGCTTTTGGTTGAAATTCGTTTTTCGAGGCGTCTGGCTTTCAAATTTTCGGCCAAGTGCTGCATTGTCACCTGTAGCGGATAAGGATCAAAGATATATTTGTTACGCATCATATATTATGTGTAAATACTAAATATTAAAAATAACGCATCATATATTAAGCACAAATATATAAGGAATATTCTAAAAAAACCAATAAAACAAAGAAAAAACTCTAGTATAGAGTTTGGAAATTAAGAGAATAAAGAAAAACCAGCGGGAACTGATAAAAAACAGCCAGATTCCGCTGATTATACGAAGTTCTTTAGAGGCAAAAAAATATGCAAATCTTCAGTGCTACTGAAAATTTGCATAAAAACTTCGGGCGTTTTTGAGGACAAAATCAGTTGCCTTGCTCCGACATGAACTTGATGCGGACCAGACGGATCTCGTCTTCGGTGTAGTCGCCACCGAGCTCGGTCATGGCCTCATCAATGTCGGGCGTTTTTGATTCGCGGAAGTATTCGTAGATGTCCTCCACATGATCGGGATCATAGTCTTCGAGGGCATAATCGATGTTAATCTTGGTGCCCGAATACACAATCGACTCCAGTTCGTCGAGCAGCTCGGGGCCATCCAAACCTTTCGAAATGGCAATGTCTTCGAGACTGACATGGCGGTCAATGGCCTGGATGATAAACACTTTTTGCGCAGATTTTTTGGCTACAGTGCGTACCCGCAGGTCTTCGGGACGTTCAATCTCGTTTTCTTCGACGTGCGTTTTGATAAGCTTGATAAACTCTTCGCCGTATCTTTTGGCCTTGCCTTCGCCGACACCCGGAATATTCTTCAGTTCGTCGAAGGTGATGGGGTAGGTGGTGGCCATTGACTCCAGCGAGGGGTCTTGGAAAATTACGTATGGCGGCACGTTGTACTGCTTCGACAATTTTTTGCGCAAGTCTTTCAGCATCGAGAACAATGTGTCGTCGGCAGCGCATGAACCGCCGCTGTGAGCAGGCATTTCCTCTTCTTCGTCTTCAAAGTCGTTGTCTTTGATAATTGAGAATGAAGTGGGTTCTGCGAGGAACTTTTGTCCGGCTTCGGTGACATGGAGCACCCCATAGTCTTCGATGCCTTTCTCAATATAACCGGCTATGGTGGCTTGGCGGATTACGGCGTTCCAGACCGAAGGGTCTTCGGTCGATCCGGTGCCGAAGACATCCAGTTCATCGTGCTTATAATCAAGCACTTCAGTTGTCTCTTTACCAGTAATAATGTTAATGATATGTTCCGCCTTGCATTTTTCTTTGACGGCGGTAATGGTATCCAATACGGTGCACAATAATTCTTGAGCTTCCATTTGTTTCTTTGGGTGTAGGCAGTTGTCGCAATTTCCGCAGTTGTCCTGATCGTACTCTTCTCCAAAATAATGCAACAACAGTTTACGACGGCAGATGGCAGACTCGGCGTATGCCGCGGTTTCGGCCAACAGGTGCCGGCTAATCTCCTGTTCGGCGATCAGCTTGTTTTTCGTAAAGTTTTCTAATTTTTGTAAATCCTTGTTCGAATAAAAAGCGATGCAACGTCCTTCGCCACCATCGCGTCCGGCACGCCCCGTCTCTTGGTAATAGCCCTCAAGGCTTTTGGGAATGTCGTAGTGGATCACATAGCGGACGTCCGGCTTGTCGATACCCATTCCAAAGGCAATTGTCGCCACAATGACCTCGATTTTCTCCATCAAGAACATGTCTTGTGTCTCAGAACGCTTGTCAGACTCTAACCCGGCATGATAGTGCAGGGCATTGATGCCGTTGATGCGCAGAATCTCGGCCAACTCTTCCACCTTCTTACGCGAAAGGCAGTAGATGATACCCGATTTTCCTTCTTGTGACTTGATGAACTTGATAATCTCGCGGTCAATGGTTTTCGGATTCTTGGGTCGTACTTCGTAATAGAGGTTCGGCCGGTTGAACGATGACTTGAAGATGGTTGCATCGGTAATTTCAAGACTCTTTTGAATGTCGTGCTGAACCTTGGGGGTGGCGGTGGCTGTCAGTGCTATGACTGGAGCGGGACCGATTTCCTTGATGATGTCGCGGATGCGACGGTATTCGGGACGGAAATCGTGTCCCCATTCCGAAATACAGTGCGCTTCGTCCACGGCATAGAACGAAATCTTCACCTCGCGCAAGAATTGCACGTTCTCGAGCTTGGTTAGCGATTCGGGAGCCATGTACAGCAATTTGGTTTTTCCCGAAAGGATGTCATTCTTCACCTCTTCGATGGCTGCGCGCGACAGCGATGAATTGATAAAATGGGCGATGCCATCCTCCTCGCTAAATGAACGCATGGCTTCCACTTGGTTCTTCATCAACGCAATCAAGGGCGAAATCACAATGGCCACCCCCTCCATCAAAAGCGACGGAAGTTGGTAGCAGAGCGATTTGCCGCCTCCAGTCGGCATCAATACAAAGGTATCCTTGCCATCCATCAGATTTTGGATGATGGCTTCCTGATTGCCTTTGAACGAGTCGAATCCAAAGTGCTCTTTCAGTGCGTCTAAAAGTGCCTTGTGTTCAGCCATGGTTTAGCAAAGTTAATAAAAAGCGATTAAAAACAAAAGTTTTTTCGTTTTTAACTAATGCGTTTTTCGATTTTGCTGATTTTTGACAATGCGATATCCTTGTCAATGGTCAGTTGTTTCGGGTGTTCCGATGGTACGTCGAACATAAAGTCCATCATTACCGTTTCGGTCATCGAACGCAATCCGCGAGCACCTAACTTGAACTCGATGGCCTTGTCTACAAAGACATCAAGCGCCTCGTCGGTAAAGTCGAGTTTCACGCCGTCCATGGCAAACAGTTTTTTGTATTGTTTGACAATCGAGTTCTTGGGTTCGGTCAAAATACGTTTCAAACTGTCGCGGTCGAGCGGCTCGAGGTGTGTCAGGATGGGCAGACGGCCGATGATTTCGGGAATCAGTCCGAACGACTTCAAATCCTGCGGTGCCACATATTGCAGCAAGTTAGAGCGGTCAATCTGGTGGATTTCCTTCGAAGCGCCATATCCGACAGACTTGGTGTTGAGGCGGGCGCCGATTTTCTTTTCGATGCCGTCGAACGCACCACCGCAAATAAACAGGATGTTGCGGGTGTCTACTGCTATCATGCGCTGCTCGGGGTGCTTGCGTCCGCCTTGTGGCGGCACGTTGACTACCGAGCCTTCGAGCAGTTTCAGCAGGCCTTGTTGCACGCCTTCGCCACTCACATCGCGGGTAATCGACGGGTTGTCGCTTTTGCGGGCGATTTTGTCAATTTCGTCGATAAACACAATGCCCCGTTCGGCAGCTGCCACATCGTAGTCCGACACTTGCAGCAGTCGGGTAAGGATGCTTTCGATGTCTTCGCCTACATAACCGGCTTCGGTAAACACCGTGGCATCTACAATGGTAAACGGCACATGCAGTTTTTTGGCGATGGTACGGGCCAGCAGCGTTTTGCCAGTGCCGGTTGGGCCGACCATCACGACATTTGATTTTTCAATCTCCACGTCGTCGCCTGCATCTTTCTGCATCAAGCGTTTGTAATGGTTGTAAACCACCACGCTCAGGTTCTTTTTCGCCTCGTCCTGACCAATGACATACTGGTCCAGAAACGCTTTGATTTCGCGTGGTTTCGGTAGGTCTTCCTGTTTCAACACGGGCGCTTTGCGGGCCTTGTTGCGGGTCTCGTTCACAAACTCGGCTACACGTTCGGCGCATTCGTCACAAATTTTGGCTTCGTAGCCCGAAAGCAACAATCCCACTTCATTTTCGGGACGTCCGCAAAAATTACAATGATCTGCTTTCTTGGCCATTATTTCGCGTGTTGGTTAACCAGTACCTCGTCAATCATGCCGTATGCTTTGGCTTCTTCGGCAGTCATCCAGTAGTCGCGATCCGAATCTTTTTCGATACGCTCGAACGGATTGCCAGAGTGGTCGGCGATAATGGTGTAGAGTTCTTTTTTCAGTTTTTGGATTTCGCGGGCGGTAATTTCGATATCAGAGGCCTGGCCTTGTGCGCCACCCATCGGTTGGTGAATCATGATGCGCGAGTGTTTCAGCGCCGAGCGTTTGCCTTTGGCTCCGGCTGTCAGCAAAACTGCGCCCATCGAAGCGGCCATACCGGTGCAAATCGTAGCTACGTTGCTCGAGATGAACTGCATGGTGTCGTAGATGCCCAAGCCGGCATATACCGAACCGCCAGGGGTGTTGAGGTAGATCGAGATGTCTTTGCCGGGGTCGGCCGAGTCGAGATACAGCAATTGGGCTTGGATGACGTTGGCGGTGTAATCGTCGATGGCGGTTCCGAGAAAAATAATCCGGTCCATCATCAGACGCGAGAACACGTCCATCTGCGCCACATTGAGCTGACGTTCCTCAATGATGGTGGGATTGATGTAGCTGCTTGTCACGTCCATGTATTGGTTAAGTGCCAAGCTGTTCATTCCCAAATGTTTGGTGGCAAATTTCTGAAAATCGTTTTGCATATTGTTAAGAATAAATAGTTGTTCATCAGAGGGTAAAAACTATGGATGGCCATAGCAATAGAGCAAAGGTATAAAATTCCTATGGACATACACAAATATCGTGCCAAGTTTTTTGTGCCTTTCATTCTCTTTGCGTAACTTTGCGAGTGTTTATTACAATTTGATATGAAACCGAATATCGCAATCGTAGCCGGAGGCGACTCTTCCGAATTCGAAGTGTCGTTGCGCAGTGCCCAGGGAATCAAGTCTTTTATCGACCCCAATCGTTACAACACCACCATTGTCACCATCCATAAAGGGGTGTGGAAGGCCGAAATTTCGGCTACCGAAAAGTATCCTATCTGTAAAGACGATTTTTCGTATACCGCAAGCGGGGTCAGACATACGTTCGACTTTGCCTATATCACCATTCACGGGACTCCCGGCGAAAACGGTATTCTGCAAGGGTATTTTGATTTGATTGGTCTGAAATATTCTTGTTGTGGCGTTCTGGCGGCTGCTCTGACATTCAACAAATTTGCCTGCAACCGCTACCTTGAGGCGTTCGGCGCCAAAATCGCCAAGTCCGAGCTGTTGCGCAAAGGCCAGTCGTACGATGCCGCCGCCATCATCAACAAACTTGGGCTGCCTTGCTTCGTCAAGTCAAACGTTGGCGGAAGCAGTTTCGGTGTCACCAAGGTGAAAGAGGCCGGGCAGTTCGACGCTGCAGTGGCACGCGCCTTCGAAGAAGGCCCCGAAGTCATTGTAGAGTCGTTCCTGAAAGGTACCGAACTGACCAGCGGTATGTACAAAACGCAAGACAAGGTGGTCAATTTTCCCTTGACTGAGGTGGTCACCTCCAACGAGTTTTTTGACTATGACGCCAAATACAACGGACAGGTGCAGGAAATCACGCCGGCACGTCTGTCGCCCGAACTGACGGCCGAGATTCAGCGCCAAACGCGCGTTTATTACGAAGTGATGGGGTGCAAGGGTATTGTACGCTTTGACTTTATCGTAACCGAAGACGGAGTGCCCCATGTGCTCGAGGTCAATACCACGCCAGGTATGACGGCGACCAGTTTCATTCCGCAGCAAGTGCGTGCCGCAGGCCTCGACATCAAAGACGTCATGACCGATATCATTGCCAACGAGATTGGACGATAAGCAACGAGGTGAATAACGAATTATGGTAGAAGACAATCTGATCGAAAAACTGCAGCAGCGTTTCGAGCGTTCGCTCAAGGCCTGTCCGTTTACCGGCGAACCCGAAGGCCTGTATGCCCCGATAGACTATGTGTTGTCGGTGGGTGGCAAGCGGGTGCGTCCTGTGTTGTGCCTATTGGCTTGCCGTTTGTATGGCGGCGACGAGTCGGTAGCCCTCAAGGCGGCTATGGGGTTGGAGGTGTTTCATAATTTCACCCTGTTGCACGACGACATCATGGACCGTGCCGAAACGCGACGTGGCCAGGAAACGGTGCATGTCAAATGGAACGACAACACCGCCATCCTTTCGGGCGACGCCATGCTTATCAAGGCTTATCAGCTGATGGCTTCGGTGCCCGAGGCATCGAGTGCCAGGGTCAATGAGATCTTCTCAAAAACGGCCTTGGAAGTGTGTGAAGGGCAGCAATACGACATGGATTTCGAAGGACGTGAGCAAGTTTCGACCGACGAGTATCTCAAGATGATCAAGCTCAAGACAGCCGTCCTGCTGGCAGCATCGTTGCAGATTGGCGCGCTGCTTGGCGGTGCCGACAGTTTCAATCAAGACAAGCTCTACGATTTTGGCATCCAACTGGGTCTTGCCTTTCAGTTGCGCGATGACTTGCTCGACGCTTTTGGCGATCCCGGGTTGTTTGGTAAAAAAATCGGGGGCGACATCCTTTGCGGCAAGCGCTCTTACCTGCGGATTATGGCAGAACAACTGGCAGATGAGGCTACCAAGGCCGAGTTGGACGAAGCGTTCTCCATGCCCGCCTCAAAGGGTGCGCAAAAGATTCGTCGGGTGCTCGACATTTACAAGCGGCTCGATATCCAAAAAGTGACCGAAGAAGCCATCGAAAAGCGTTTTGAGCAGTCTATTTCGTTGCTCGACAGCCTCGACCTCGACCCCGAGCAGAAAGATGTGCTGACCACCCTTGCCCACGACCTCATGGGCCGCCAGCGGTAAAAAGATTATCACTATGAACAACACGCAACAATCCAACCGGACGTACAACGGCGTCAGCCGTCCTGAATTTACCCCCAACTTTATTCAGTCGCTGAAGGCCGACGAAATCTTTGTATTTGGAAGCAATCTCCAAGGCAGCCATGGCGGAGGAGCAGCCCTTATTGCCGCCGAGCAGTTTGGCGCTATATGGGGTCAGGGCGTAGGTCTGCAAGGTCAAAGCTATGCGATTCCCACCATGCAGGGCGGTGTCGAAACCATCAAGCCCTATGTCGATGAGTTTATCGCATTTGCCAAGCAGCACACCGAGCTTTTCTTCTACGTTACACGCATCGGTTGCGGCATTGCCGGCTTCAAGGATGAGGAAATCGCCCCGCTGTTTAAGGAGGCCGTCGGCATTGACAATATCTGTCTGCCCAAGTCGTTTGCCAAGGCGTTGTAAGAATCAGTAAAAATGTAAATCCGCACAAGGCTTCTACGGTATCCGCAATTTGTCAAAATCCTCGCGGGTACCGTTAAAGATGTTGATGTCGACATGGTGCAGGGGGCAGCCGATGAGGCGGCCGCGGTCGGAGCATTGCCATAGCGTATGGCCGACGCTGGGCGGGTAAGGATACCGGGCAATCCAGAATACATAATCGGCAAAATCCGATTGGTCTTCAAAATATTTTTTGTAGAAGCTGTTGTAGGTGTAAACGATGGGTTTGCAACCATAGTGCGCCTCAACGATGCGAAGCCAGGTGAGAATCGAATGGCGGACGTGCATTACAGGCGAATCGGGGTCACCTTCGACATCGAGTACAGGCGGCAAGTCGCCGCTTTGCAGGTTGGCAAAACTCATGAAGTTTCGGGCTTGCCGGGCAGGGTCAGCCGTGTAACTGAAAAAATGATAGGCCCCGAAACGAATCTGCTGCTTGCGGATACCCTCCTGGTTGTATTCGTACCGCCAGTCGCGCATGGTTTCGCCCTCTGTCGCCTTGGCAAAAGCGAAGTCAATAGGCCGGCTCAAATTGGTCGTGTCGAATTGGGCCGTCAAAATACGTCGGCTGTTGAAATTGAAACAGACCTTGTCCCATTCTATCTTGCCCTGATGGTGCGACACGTCGACCCCCATCACTTCGGCCGTTGGCAACGAACATTTGCCCGTGTAGTAGGCAAGTGTCTGCACGATGCCCGAGTGTAGCAGAAAACACATTGTCACCATGACCACGACCAGTAAGGCCGACAAACCGAGAAACCAGTGCAGCATGCGTTGCGGCACCGTTGGTTTGCGTTTGCTTCGTTTGCGTGGCTTCATAGGGTAACGTTCTTAAAAGACAAGCATAGTTTGTCAAGAGCGACAAAGGTACAATATATTTGTCGTAAAATAAAAATCCAATCTTCGCTACCCCCTTGAAAAGCGGTTTAAAAAGGCTTTTTAGATATCCACATATACTTTGTATAATGAAGTTTGAAAACCCCTGATTTTAATTTGCGAAGATGTCGTGAAGTAAAAAAAAAGCCCCTTCTGCGCAAAAAGTTGGCAAAATGTTTGGAAACTTATGCAAAAGGTCGTATATTCGCAAACACGCACCACAAAGAATCGTATCTGCGGTTCGTAAAAATCGAGTACTATGCCCTACAGAAGACTTCCCAACACCGATGCAGCCCGCTTGCGGGCGATGCAAACAGCCAAGCAGCAATTCGACTTGGCCGACGGAATGAATATGCCGTTTAATCTGCATGCCTACAACGGAATCAACAATTTTATTCCGAAGTTTGAACGGGCTGTCGAGGAATATCGGTTTGCGTTGGAGGGGCAAGTTGCCAAAAACCAGAAGTACCAAGGCACTGTGCGCCAGGCGCGCATGTACATTTCGCATTTTATACAAGTGCTGAATCTGGCATGTATCCGCAAAGAAATCCAGCCCGAAAAAAAGCTTTTGTACAAACTCTTGCCCGATAACAATGCTGTACCCGATTTGAGTACCGAAAACCTGTTGCTCGAATGGGGACGCAACATCATTGACGGTGAGTCGGCGCGTACGCAACAGGGCGGATTGCCCATCTATAATCCGCCGATTGGCAAGGTGCGGGTGTATTACGACCAGTTCAAAGAGGCCTACCAAAACAAAACGGTCGCACAGAAAAACACTACGCGTTTTCTTGATGGCATTCAGCAGATGCGCGACAAGGCCGACGAACTAATCCTCGACCTATGGAACCAGATTGAGCAGCATTTCGCATCGTTAGGCGTTGAAGAGATGCAAGAACGCGCCAAAGACTATGGCGTGGTCTATTATTTGCGCCGGGGCGAGCGCAAGGAACTCGAAAGATATACGGTTGCCGAAGAGGAGATTTCTGACTAATCCGCTTTTTCCCGTTCCTCAATTTCCCGTTTCATTACCCACAGCAGTACTACGGCAATACTTAACGAAAGTACGCTGGCTGATACCGTTTCGACCGAAACGGACAGGTTTTCGCTTTGTATGTCTTTCAAACTTTCGACACGTGCTGCAATCCAATAGGCCGACAGAGCTATGGCGTTGTTGAAGAAATGGGCGGTGGTGTTGATCCATAGAGATCGACCATAGTGGTAAAGGTAGCCTAAAATCGCCCCCATAACCATTCGTGGTACAAATCCAAAAAATTGGAAATGCAATAAACTGAAAACGACGGCCGTACTCCAAACGGCGATATGAGTGTTACTGGTGCTGCGATACATCAAGTTTTGCATCACCCCTCTGAAAAACAGCTCTTCGACCAAGGCAGGTATGGCGGCAATGACAATCAGTTCAACCAAAAACAACCCTACGCCGCTGCCGCCAGTCAGCAGTTCGGTTGCTTCGCGGGCAGCTTCTTCGCTTTTCACCATCAACTCCTCGAGTTTGGCAAGCGACTCGGGCAGGTGCAGCTGCTCGTTCCAGCCAGCCAGTAAACTGATGGTAGGCATCGAAAATGCGAAGATGATAACTCCCAACAGGAGCCATTGGAACGTTACAGAATTGTTTTTCCAATAAACGAAAACCGAATCGCAGGTAAACAGATAAGTGGCAATGGCGGCCGACCCTCCCCACATCAGCAGCGACGAGACGGCTTGCATGACAAGCATCGGTGCCCGTGCCTGCATGTCAACGTGCAAAACAACCGTGAGCAGGGTCGTCAGCAACAACGTGACGATGGTGACCACGGCGAATATACCGATAAAAATCAATAGTTGTACGCCGGCACTTTTGTCGGCAAAAAGTCCTTTTAGTTTCATAAGTGGCATTTAAATAGGCAGCTGTCGTTTTCTTGAACAGACAAAGAGGCATTCGCCCCGATGACAAGAGGCGAGTGTGCAGGGATATGACCTGCCGGAAATCCGCATACAATGGGATAGCGGCAGCCTTCGGTGGCACGGCGAACAATGTCGTAGAGGCCGTCTCCAAACGAGTCGTCCTTGCCCAAATCGGTAAACTGTCCCAAAATCAGGCCGTTGATGCGTTGCAGTACACCGCCGAGGCGCAAGTTGTTGAACATCCTGTCAATGTGGTAGAGTTCCTCGTTCAGGTCTTCCAAAAAGAGGATGCTTCCGTCAGGAATCACGTCGTATGGGGTGGCCCGAAGTCCGTAGATTACCGACAGATTACCTCCTGCAATGCGCCCTTCGATGCGATGTCCGACCTGTTCGGGCAACTTGTTGAGGAGGGGTAGTTCCAATGTTGGAGCGCGGTGTTCAAACAAAACCTGTCGCAGTTGCTCCAGTTCAGCTTCGGGGCAATCGCCTGCCAGGCCCTTGCACATCGGGGCGTGTAGCGAGCATACTCCCATGGCGGTTAGTGCGGCATGCAGAACCGTTATATCGCTAAACCCGACAATCCACTTGGGCTGTTGCAACAGAGGGCGCAAATCTATGCGGTCGATTATTCGGGCGAGTCCGTGACCGCCACGG